>NZ_JBAWAC010000409.1:0-9193 GCF_049589095.1 Haladaptatus sp.
GAAACGAAGTCGTTTCGAAGCGAACGGTCAGCAACGGTACACATAAATTCGGTCCGTAACGGCGAACCTGTCTAAACACATCGTCGGTCGTCGCGCGAAGAATCCCGCTTCCGGAGGATTTAACCAAACAGCAGGGCGTCTTTTAGGTGACATGGTGAAAGTAAGCGTAGTCGGTGCGGCAGGCACTGTTGGAGCCGCCGCAGGCTACAACATCGCACTGCGTGACGTCGCGGACGAACTGGTTTTCGTGGACATTCCGGACATGGAAGACAAGACGATCGGACAGGCCGCCGACGTGAACCACGGGGCCGCCTACGACTCGAACACGACCGTTCGACAGGGCACCTACGAGGACACCGCCGGGTCGGACGTCGTCGTCATCACGGCCGGGATTCCGCGCCAGCCGGGACAGACGCGTATCGACCTCGCGGGTGACAACGCACCCATCATGGAGGACATCGGGTCCTCCATCGCCGAGCACAACGACGACGATTTCGTCACCATCACCACCTCGAACCCGGTGGACCTGCTCAACCGTCACCTCTACGAGACGGGCGACCGAGCACGGGAGAAAGTTATCGGCTTCGGCGGCCGCCTCGACAGCGCCCGGTTCCGCTACGTGCTGAGCCAGCGCTTCGATGCGCCCGTCCAGAACGTCGAAGCGACCATCATGGGTGAGCACGGCGACGCACAGGTGCCGGTCTTCTCGAAGGTCCGCATCGACGGTGCCGACCCCGAGTTCACGGACGACGAGAAAGAGGAGATCCTCGGCGAGCTCAAAGAGAGCGCGATGAACGTCATCGAGAAGAAGGGCGCGACCCAGTGGGGTCCGGCGACGGGCGTCGGCCACATGGTCGAAGCTGTCATCCGCGACACCGGCGAAGTGCTCCCCGGTTCCGTCAAACTCGAAGGCGAGTACGGTCACGAGGGCGTCGCACTCGGTGTCCCCGTCAAACTCGGCACGAACGGTGTCGAGGAAGTCGTCGAGTGGGACCTCACCGAGTTCGAGCGCGAACAGCTCGGGACGGCCGCCGACAAACTCGCGGAGCAGTACGAGAAGATCGAGTAAGCGAGTTTCGAGCGACTCACAGTCAGTTCTTTTTTGGACGCGATGCGAACGAGAAGAGTAGAGAGGCGACGGAAACGGCTCGCGAAACCTCGATACGGCGACTATCGACCCAACTCCAATCGCGTGCCGATCTTGTCAGGCAATCCGGCTTCCCGAACCGCTTCCTGCACCGTCCCGATGTCGTACTCGACGCGTCGTTCGTCCACGGTCAACTCGTCGAGATCAAGAACCGCGTAGGCCGCGCGCGGGTCGCCGTCGCGCGGTTGTCCGACGCTGCCGGGGTTCATCACGATACCCTCGTCGTACGTTTCGTGATGCTGGACGTGCGTGTGACCCATGACGAGTACGTCCTCGTCGCCGAGCATGTCGGCGTCGAACTCCTCGGGGTAGGTGTAGTGGTCCGGGTCGTCCGGATGACCGTGGACGATTCTCACGCGGCCATCGCACGCGAGACGCGAATCGGGAAGTCGGGCGAGCCATTCCCGTTGCAAATCGTTGAGTTCGGCACGGGCGTGCTCGACGCCAGCCTGCGCCATGCCGTTGAACGCGAACGGCGTCTCCGAGACGACCGCTCGGTCGTGATTTCCCATCACGCACGCCGTGGCTCGGTCGCGGACGATATCGACGCACTCGGCGGGCCACGGGTTGTAGCCGACCACGTCACCGGCACAGAGCAACGCCTCGACGAGAGGCATGTCATCGAGAACTGCATCGAGCGCGATGCGATTCGAGTGAACGTCCGAGAGAATACCGACTTTCATGTCGGGTGATACGTTCGGCGGTGCCTTAATTCCCGTTCTCGACGGCGAGGTCGAATCCGTCGTTTCCGCCGTTGCGGGTAACGGCGACCGCACAGACGGGATGCTCGAAGTCGAGGTCGTAGGCGGTACTCGCCGCGCTCTCGGCGTCGTCAGCCTCGAAATCGAACGACTCCGGCGCGTCCTTCTCGTAGGTGGCGACGAGCGTCGGCTCCGTCACTTCCCGTACCAACAGGGCATTGCGCCGGACGATACCGATGTACGATTCCTCGCCGATGGTACCTGCGATTCGCGGCGTGTCATAGTCGTCCTTCTCGTAGTCCAGGGAGAGCAGACACTCGACGAGGGCATCACGTGCCGGGTAGCCGAGTTCGATTTTCTCCGCGATCGGGTCCACCTGCGACCCGTTGCCGATGACGGCCGTGTCGCCGACGACGCGAGCACAGTTGTACGAGATATACGGGTTGTCCGTCTCCGGCGCGTCCTCGGTCGGCCCGACGGTGACGGTGTCCTCACGCGCGACTGCCTTCCGATTCGGGAACGACCGCGACGAAACTCGATACGCACCTGTCTCCGGTCCAACGATGATGAAGCGTCCGACGTACATACACGAACATGCGTAATTGGGACAGAAATAGGTGCTGGTTTGTGCAAAGATACGGTGTTATCTTATATATCGCTCGACAGGAACTCCTGGAAATACCCCTCCATCCGTTCTTGGGAGTAGAACTTCACGCCTTGATCGCGGATACCCGCCAAGAAGTGGTTTTCAACCATGACGAACGAACCGAGCCGACGCGACTTCTTCTGTACCGTATCGACCCGATCACGGCGACGGGAGACGTAGTGGGAGAGACCCTGTTCGATATACTTCGAGTCCGTTCGGGTCAACTCGTCCGCGAGAACCGCTGCCGATTCCATCGCCATCGACGCACCGACGCCAGCGGTCGGCAGGATTGCATGTCCGGCATCGCCGATCAAGACGACACGTCCCTTGGTCCACTCGTCCATGTGGAGGTCGTAGAAATCGTCGTGCCACATCGTCGCCGGATCGTCCATCTCGTCGAGGATATCCGGCACCAGGCCGCTCATATCGTCGAAAGTCGTTCGAATCCTCTCGATTCGCTCGTCGACCGGATCCGGTGTTCCTTCCGGCGCGGTGGCAGCGAGGAAGCACGCCAACTTGTCTTCCGTCGGATACAGTCCGACGAACCGTCCCGCGCCCCAATGTTCCTGTACCTCGCCCGTCGTCGCCATCGAGGGATCGACCCAGAACGCCCACCAAGTCATGTCGTGGTAGGTCAACTCCACGTCACCGAACACCAGTTCCCGAACTGTCGAGTGAATACCGTCGGCACCGACGACGAGGTCGTACGTTCCAGTCGTGCCATCGGTGAAGGTGACGTCTACTCCGTCGGCGTGCTGGGCGACGTCCGTGACGGTCGTCCCCATCCTGATAGTCCCCTCCGAAACGGTCGTCTGTAACACGTCGATGAGATTCGGTCGCCAAACGAGGAACGTCTCACCGTACTCGTCCGCGAGACTCCCCATATCGTACTCGTGTAGCTGTTCTCCGTTGTGATTGAATACGTGGTACTCCTCGAACTGGTCGGCGTCCCCAAGGAGTTCGTCGTATTTACCGAGTCCCTTCAACACGTTCGACCCTGCGGGCCACAGGCTGAGAGTGTAGCCGAGACCGCCGTAGTTTTCGGACTTCTCCACGACGTCGGGCGAAAATCCCCTCCCTTCCAGCAGTCCTGCCAGCGTCAGGCCAGCGATTCCGCCACCAACTACGAGAACTCGCATGTCCGTACCGTATCGTACATTCGTTGTCATCGTAGCGACGTGTACGAACCTGGGAATCGTCGCTCTGTTCTCTAGCATGCCACTGGTCTTTATAAGGTATAGTCATCGATATCGAACCGTCACGGGGAACGAGTAGATGAGAGAGACATGAGGTATGCAACAGTCGTCGTTCGGTGGGATGTGGGCGACCTCCATCCACTCGACGATGCGGTGGCAAACGCATCGGACGTTACCATCGAGACGACCTACTATATCAACCCGATTCGTGATGGAACGTACGCCGAGCTGAGCCGACTTCGGGGGGACTCAGCGCGAATACGCGAACTGTTGCGGGAAACACCGGAGGTGTTGGACTTCGACGTTCCACCCGGAAGCGACGGCATCACGTACACCCACTACGAGTCCTCGCCGCTCATGGACGCACTGTTGGGTGTGCTGTTCGACCACGAAATCGTCCTCGAATGGCCGGTCGAATTCGTCGATACCGGCACCGACCGCGGCGTCCGGGTGACGTTCTTGGGAACGGAACACGCACTGAGCGCCGCATTGAACGACGTTCCTCCCGACTTCGGAATCGAACTCGAACGGATGGGCGAGTACTCGCCATCGATTTCCGATCCGGTCGCAACGCTCACCGACCGCCAACAGGAGGTGTTGGCAGTGGCAGTCCGAGAGGGCTACTACGAGATGCCCCGGGAAACGACGCATCGAGAGATAGCCGACGAACTCTCGGTCGCTCCTGGAACGATCAGCAAACAGTTACAACGTATCGAGATGACGTTGATTTCGTCGCTCGTGGCCGCGAGCCAGTAGATTCGTTGCCGAATCGATATCCATGATAGCAGGATGCAACGCTCGGCCGGGTTCGAAACACTGAAATACGGAACTGTGCTACCGTTGAATGCAGATTCAGCGAACCAAGTCGCTGAACGACAGCAGTCCCATGGGGTAGTGGCCAATCCTGTTGCCTTCTGGGGGCAACGACCGCGGTTCGAATCCGTGTGGGACTACTCAAAATTTTGTGGTCGACCATCCCGTCGAGCGTCGTGACCGGACGGTCGAATACCCCTCCGTTTCAACTGGAACGTTCGACAGTTTACCCCTGATCGACGTTCGATTCCGAACTCGTTTCCTCGTCGTCCAACTCGCGTAGCTCACGTTCATCGTTGTACTCCGCCAACCCACCGGCATCGCCCGAGATTTCGTTATACACAGCCTCGCGTGCCTCTTCTGGCGATTCGAAGCGCTCGTCCACGAGTCGGTCGAAGACGCTTCCGAGCGTTTCGGTCTCGTTCGGCAAGTCGAGCGGTTGGTCGCCGTATTCGGTCGCCAATTCCTCGCTCGTCGTCGGATACTTGTGCTCACCGAGCATTCGACCCGCGTCGCCCAGCATGTCTTCGACGCGCTCGGCCCGCTCACGCTGTCGTTCCCGCGCACTGTCCTGTACACGTTCGGCGTCGTGATCGTCGGGCATACGAAGCGGTACACGGCGACGTTTGAAATTCATACTGGCCATCAAAATCGGCCATCGTCAGCCTACTTCTCCACTTCGAGCAAGGCAACCCGTTCGCAGACGAGGTCGGAGAGATCGACAGTCGTCGTCGCCGCTTCCCGTTCCGAAATATCGAAAAATTCGAACACGGAGTCGCGGGTCGCGGTTCCGAGCGTTTCTGCGGGAGTCAATAACTCGGAGACGGCATCCGTGGCGGGTCGTTCCTGCTCACCATCGACCACGACGACGACGCGTTGTTCACCCTCCGAGACGCCCATCGTGAGCGCCTGGTTGATCTGACGACGGCCCGCCGCGTACAGGAGGATTTCGACCGACCGGTCGTGAGCGACGTTCTCGCCGCGTTCGAACGAACGGTTCGCGTGGTTCACCGCGGATTGGAGATGTTCTCTTCCGGCCACGTAGTCTGCGTCGAAGGCCTGAACGGCACAGTCGAACTCGTCGCCGATTGACCCGAGGCGGGCGACGAAATCGTTTACGTCCGTGATCGTCACCCGTCCTTCGACCAGTTTCATTCGAAATCACCGAGACTCTGCTGGCCGCTGTCGTTGGCCGCCCGAGTGCTCGCCACCGCGGTTTCCGTGTCGGCTTCGACGTCGTCCAGCGATGGGTCCTGTCGTCCGACGTTTTCGAGGATGCTTTCGGCCGTCTTCTTCCGGCCGCGGAGCGCACCGAGGACGACCGATTTGTCCGCCTCACGGAGGTCAGCCCGCGACTCGATACCGGCTTCATACAGCCGACGGGCACGTTTTCTCCCGACGTTTCGGACGCCCGCGAGGTCGAGCAGTTCCTCCTCGACACCGTACTCGACGCGTTTTCGCGCCTCCCTGACGGCAGTCGTCGTCGCAGATGGAATTCCCTCGGCATCGTTGCGCTGGAGTTCTGCGGCCAATCGCTCGGCCGCGTTGAGCAACCACTGTGCCGTCTCGACTTTGCCGCGGATGTCGCCGGGGCCGATGGCGTAGCGCTCGGTAATGCGGTCTTCGTCCAATTCGCTCGCCCAATCTTCGAGCAGGCGGGCGGTCTTCAGCGCGGAAAGCCAATCCTCGAAGGCGTTGTCCTCGAACTCCGAGGGCATGTGTCCGAGGAACTCGGGTTCGCGTTCGTAGGCGATTTCGGTGTATCGTTCGCGGTCGCCGGAGCGCAGATAGAGTTGATACATGTCCGGCGTACGCGAGACGAGGTGGTACAGACTGAGGGCGGTCGGTTCGCCCTCCGCCTCCCGGAGGCCGTCGATGATTTCGGCGGCACTCATCGGGTCGAGATACAGTTGCGAGACGCGATGGCCGAGCCCGGTCGCGCGCAGTCGGTCGTCGCGTTCGAGGAAGCCGTTCCGTTCGAGATAGTCGAGCACTCGCTGGGTGACGGTTTCGAGTCGGCCGGTTTCGTCGGTTTGGGTCGCATACAGCGTCCGTTCGAGGAAGTCCAGCAGTTCCTCCTCCGTCCCTGCGAACCCGGACGCGACGGTGGCGAGGATATGGGTTCGAAGAGCGGGTTCCGCCGCGAGTTTGGAGTGGACCGGTTCCGGGTCGGCCCAGACGTACTGGTCGAACAGTTCCTGCAGTTCGTCGTGACTCTTGCTGATGAGCACCGCTTCGCCGTGCGGATCGAGGCCGGGACGTCCCGCGCGCCCGAACATCTGGTGGACTTCGAGCACGTCGAGCGGTTGCATGCCGCCGATGTCGCCGTCGTAGCGACGCCAGTCGCGGACGATGACACGTCTGCTCGGGGTGTTCACACCCGCCGCGAGCGTCGGCGTCGCGCTGATGACCTTGATGAGTTTGTCGCGGAACGCGTCTTCCACGAGCGACCGATGTTCACTGGCGAGTCCCGCGTGGTGGAACGCGGCACCGCTCTCGATGGCGGTTGCGAGGTCGTCGCTCGTCTCCGTGTCGCTCACGTCACGGATTTGGTCGGCGATGTCGAGGAGTCCGCGACACTCCTCGTCGGTCAGATGGGTCTTGGTCACGTCCGCGAGCCGTTTCGCCGACGCCTCCGCGTTCCGACGGGAGTTGACGAACACGAGCGATGACCCGCCGTCTTCGAGCGTGTCTCGGACGAGTGCGGCGGTTTCCTTCTCGTTTCCGCGTGCGAGTTCCTGTTGTGTTCCGTCGTCGAAGTGGAGCGCCTGACCGTAGAGAACGCCCTTTCTGAGGTCGATCGGACGCCACGTCGAATCCACGAGGGTGGCGTCGAGCCAGTCGGCCATCTCCTCGGCGTTACCGACTGTTGCCGACAGCGCGACGGTTTGAAGGTTCGGGTTGACGCGTCGGAGTTTGGCGAGCGTGACTTCGAGCGTCGGACCGCGGTGAGCGTCGTTGACGAGGTGGACTTCGTCGGCGACGACGCAGGAGAGGTCGTCCACCCACTTCGCGCCGTTCCGGACGAGCGAGTCCACCTTCTCGCTCGTGGCGACGATGATGTCCTTCGAGGCGAGCCAATCGCCGTCGCTGTCGTAGTTGCCGGTCGAGACGCCGATGGAGACGCCGTACTGTTCGAACTCCTCGAACTCCTCTTTCTTCTCGCTGGCGAGTGCGCGGAGGGGAACGATGTAGAGGGCTTTGCCACCGCGGGCGACGCTCGAAAGCATGGCGAGTTCGGCGATGAACGTCTTGCCGCTCGCCGTCGGAATGCTGGCGACGATGCTCTCGCCGTCGGTGATTCCCGCCTCGACGGCCTCCCCCTGTGGCGGGTAGAGTTCCTCGATTCCTTGTGCCTGGAAGTGTTCGGGAACGCCGTCCGGCAAGCCCGTCAAATCGGCGACGTTCACGCACGCTCACCCTGCGTGCGCGGTGCGAGTCCGGTCATTACCATCGTTTGGCGCGTCTTACCGTTTAAACTGTCGGGTGCGTACGGTGCGAAGGTATTTTTCAATTCGCTATACAGTTGAGATATGAAAATCCCGAATTACGGCGACAAGTACGATGCTCCGGCGCTGTTCTCGCCGGAGGATGCGGTTGACGCTCATGGCGGAGCGTTACCCGACATGCCGAAAGCGGTCATCCTCGGATTCGAGGACGAGTTGCGTTCGACGGCGGAGAACAGAGCGACGGAGAGCGTGAATTATGTTCGGAGTCAGGAACTGCAACTGCTGGACGAAAACGTGGGATTCATCGGGGGGTTCGGTATCGGCCCGACGGTGACGGGAATCGTCGCCGAAAACGCGATTGCGGCGGGAGCCGAAGTCGTTTGCATTCTCTGTGGCTGTGCCGGATTGCAGACGGACATCCCGCTGACGGACGCGATTTTGCCGACGCACGCGATCCGCGACGAGGGAATCTCGTATCATTACCTGCCGGGCGATGAACGGGTAGAATCGACGCCGGAGCTGACCGATCATCTCGAATCCGCGCTTGCCGCGGCCGGAATCGAGACACACCGCGGACCGACGTGGTCGATGGGTGCGATGTACCGAGAGACGATTCCCGAAATCGAACACTACGCGAACGAGGGTGTTCTGTCGCTCGGCATGGTGGAGGCTTCCCTGCTCGCGGTTGCGGCGTATCGAGGCGTCGATGCGGGTGTCGTCCACCAAATCGGAGACTATCTCACGGCCGACGAATGGGTGCCGAATTCCGACGAACAGTCCACCCTTCCATCGATGCTCGATCCAACGATTGAAGCGCTTCGAAGGTACGTTTCGTGAGGGGTATTTCACCGTTCTCGAAAGCTGCTCCGTCATCCCTTTGAGGGCACACATCGGAGGAGTACGTATGAAGATCGAATACGACCGGAACACCTGTACGGGAATGTTCCAATGTACCGCGGAATGGGATCAGTTCGCGGAAAACCGCGAGGAAGGCAAAGCCGATCTGCTCGACAGCGAAGAAGAGGATGAAGGGATCTTCGTCCGCGACGTTCCCGAGGGGGCGGAGTTCGACGCCGAGATGGCCGCCCGTGTCTGTCCCGTGGACGCCATCAAGGTGTACGACGACGACGGTGAACAGATCGTCTGATACCGACGGACGGTCACTAGTTAGTTAGAAAATAAAACGATCGAAGGGGAGTGTTTCGAGTGGAAACAAGGGGAGTGCGGCGAGATATCCGTGC
>NZ_JBAWAC010000410.1:0-3065 GCF_049589095.1 Haladaptatus sp.
CTCCTGTTCGGGGTCGCCGCCCGTCTTGTGCCAGCCGTGGATGAACACGGTCAAGTCGTCCACACAACCGGTATCGACGCCCGGAACGTCGCCAGTGGTGTCGTAGCCCGTCTCGGTGTGGCCCGAAGTCAGGTTACCGTCGTCGTCGAAATGGCCGCGCGTCGAGACGATGGGAATCCCGTATCGATCCGCGCTTACCGTTCCCGTTCCCATTCCAAGCGCTGCGAGTCCCGCCCCTGCGACACCGGTTCGTTTGAGAAATTGCCGCCGATTGACGTTTGTCATGATGTATTCACTCTGTATTTTAGGATATGGGACTTCAAAATTTTTATTTTCATGATAGAATAAAATAGACTCACGGAGAGGACTATATATTCCGTCCCACATCCGTCGCAGTGGAAACCAAACGGGTTTTAAGTCCCGGCCCGCAATTTCACCGTAAGGTCGATATCTATGCAGATGCCACGTCGATTTAACACGTACTGTCCGCACTGTCACTCACACCACGAACACGAAGTCGAGAAGGTCCGCACTGGCCGACGAACCGGCATGAAGTGGGACGCTCGCCAGCAGAAACGCGGCAAAGCCGTCATCGGTAACGCTGGTGGTTTCTCGAAGGTGCCCGGTGGAGACAAACCGACGAAGAAGACCGACTTGAAATACCGTTGCAGCGAGTGTGGCAAAGCACACCTCCGCCCGGGATGGCGTGCAGGCCGACTCGAATTCCAGGAGTAAACACATGGCAGGAAATTTCTACAAAGTTCAGTGTCCGGACTGTGAGAACGAACAGACCGTCTTCGGCAAGGCGTCGAGCGAAGTCAACTGCGTCGTCTGCGGTCACAACCTCGCCACGCCGACCGGCGGCAAGGCAGAAATCAATGGCGACGTCCTCGAAACGATAGCATCCCGATGAAATACAGTGGCTGGCCCGACACTGGCGAACTCGTCGTCGGTAAAGTAGACGAGATTGAAGACTTCGGGGTCTTCATCGACCTCGAAGAGTACGAGGACAAGCGTGGGCTTGTCCACGTCAGCGAGGTCGCCAGCGGTTGGATCAAAAACGTTCGAGACCACGTCAGCACCGGACAGACCGTCGTCTGTAAGGTTCTCGACGTTGACGAGGGGTCCCAACAGATCGACCTCTCGATCAAGGACGTCAACGAACATCAGCGAAGCGACAAGATACAGGACTGGAAGAACGAGCAGAAGGCCGACAAGTGGATGTCGCTCGCGTTCGGCGAGGACATGGGCGACGAGCAGTACACGCACGTCGCAAACGAACTCCTCTCCGAATTCGGCAGCATCTACGACGGCTTCGAGCAAGCGGCGATTCACGGTCCCGAAGCGCTCGACAGTACCGACCTCACGGACGAGGAAATCGGACAACTGGTCGAGACCGCACGCGAGAACGTCTCGGTTCCCTACGTCACCGTCACCGGCTACGTCGACCTCCGCAACCCGGGGAAAGACGGCGTCGATGGCATCAAGGAGGCGCTCAAAGCCGCCGAAGGAAACGGCGACATTCCCGACGAAGTGGAACTCGACGTTACCTACGTCGGTGCACCCGAATATCGCGTTCGTGTGAAGGCACCGAACTACAAGACGGCGGAGGCGCAACTCGAAGAGAGCGTCCACCGTGCGGAGGTCGTCATGGACGGCATCGAGGGGACCGCCGACTTCCACCGTGACCGCCACACCGAAGACGAATGAAATCGAACATCCGGGTATGTTCCGCGTGGGAAGCGGAACATGACCGCCCGGTGTACACCCTTTCTGCGACGTGTCCCGACTGTGGAGCGAAGGCCGTAAACAGCGCACCCGCGCCGTTCGACCCGAACGACCCGTACGGGGAGTACCGACGCGCACTTAAGCGGCGCGACCACGAATAAGGTACATGGACGAAATCGACATCGACATCGTCGCCAATCCCGACTTGGAAAGCCCCGTCCTTATCGAGGGACTGCCGGGCGTCGGTCACGTCGGTAAACTCGTCGCCGAGCATCTACTCGAGGAGAAAGAAAGCGAACTCGTTCGACGGGTGTACTCGGAGTATCTGCCGCCACAGGTGAGCGTCGGGGACGACGGCACGGCCGCACTGGTCTGTGTGGAACTCCACGCGTTGACGCTCGACGGGCAGGACGTACTCGTCCTGACGGGCGACTATCAAGCCCAGGACAACGTCGGCCACTATCGGCTGACGAACGCCTTTTTGGACATCGCCGAGGAGTTCGGTGTCGAACGCGTCTTCGCGCTCGGCGGCGTACCGACCGGCGAACTCATCGAGGAGTACGCCGTGTTGGGTGCGGCCGCGACGACGGAGTTCGTGGACGAACTCGAAGACGCGGGCGTTGAGTTCCGCGAGGACGAACCGGCGGGCGGCATCGTCGGCACCAGCGGACTCCTGCTCGGTCTCGGCGGACGGCGCGGTTTCGAAGCGACGTGCCTGATGGGCGAGACGAGCGGTTACCTGGTCGACCCAAAAAGCGCGCAGGCGGTCCTCGAAATCCTCCAGAAAGTGCTCGATTTCGAGGTCGATTTCAGCTCGCTCGAAGAGCGCGCCGAGGAGATGGAGGAAGTCGTCAACAAGATAGAGGAGATGGAATCCCAATCCCAACAGGCATCCCTCCCGTCGGACGACGACCTGCGGTACATCGGCTGAGCAGTCACGTTTTCCCCGCCGTAACGGTCAGTCAGAACAGCGATCGCTCTTGTCCGTTGTAGATGTGGTACAGCGCGGAGACGAGGAAGAACGTCAAAAAGAACCACGTCCAGAACTCGAAATCGAGCAGTTGGATGGAAAAGAGATGGAGTTTCGCCGCGAAGAGGACGATGAACTCCAGTATCCCGAGACCGAGATAGTACGTCGGCCACGAAACGTCGTGTTCGGCGACGACCTCCATATACACCTCGACCTCGCGTGCGCGGTCGTTGAGAACCAGTTCCTTCGACCGTTGGTCGTACTCCACGATACCGAGGTCGTCCAGTTTCGGGAGGTGTGTCTGATGGAGCGAAACGTAGACACTCTTTCTAACGTTTCTGGGTGGGGGGGACTCCCCCGTTTCCAG
>NZ_JBAWAC010000411.1:0-10368 GCF_049589095.1 Haladaptatus sp.
CACTCGAAACAGGCCGTCTCCGGGGAAAATCCTGAAACCGCGGCATCCACCCCGGCGATCGCATGTCCACCGACGCCACCGAGTTCCACGGCGATCCACGGAATCCCCGCGCGATTCGCACGCCTGAAAACGGGTGCCCCGACCTCGTCGATGACGACCGCGAAATCGGCCTCGTCGATCGCGTCGTCGTCGAGTTCTTCGACGCTTCCTTCGATATCCGAGAGCGCCGCGACGACCGCATCCGCACCACGTCCTTGTCCGACCACGCCCAGCACGCTGTTCATGCACGGGACGAGACGGCGTGGTGGCAAAAATACGGCGGATAGCTACCGCTCACGGGTACTGAAAAAACGGAAGGAGTTCGGCTTAGTTGAGGATGCTCTGTGCGACGCCAGCGAGCTGGTCGGTGTCCGCGCTCTGCAGTTCGTCGTTGGCGAGCTTCAGGCGGAGGCGTGGGCGACCGACGTCGATGGGGACCTTTTCCGTGCCGATGAGGCCCATGTCTTCGAGCTTTGTCTTCGTGCGGGAGAACGTGGCTTTGCTTGCGATGCCGACGTCCTCGCCCCACTTGCTGATGTCGTAGAGCAGTGCCTCGTTTTTGGCCGCGACGAGGAGGCTGATCGTCACTTCGTCCAGACCGTCTCCGTCGCCACGTGCGGTTTCGAGGGACGCGAGGACGCTGTTGAAGTCGTCTTCCGCCTCGGGGCTGATCTCGTCGCCGAGCGTCTCGCGGACACGCGTGATCGGGGGCGTGCGGAGCGAGAAGGCGCCTGCGTCGTCCCAGAACTCCGAGTAGGTACCGTATGCGGCGTCAACGAAGTCGTCGTCGTCCGAGGTGAGACCGCCAACGCGGTCGCCCGCCGTGACGAGCGCGATGACGACGTCGTCGGTGACGAGGAGCGAGTTGCCGGAGGTGTCGTCAGTCGTACGAAGGGTGAGTGCATCCTCGTCGATGAGGTCTGCGGCGTTACTGGCGATGATGAAGTCCTCCATCACGTCCTTCAAGGTACTCTCGTCCGCGAGCATGCGCATCTCGGGGAGGTCACCTTCGTATTCCGTTGCGGCGTCGATGAGGTCCTCGATCGCGCTCGCGGATGGGTTCACGACGAGCATGACGTCGGGACCTTGATCGATGACCGTCTGCAGGATTTCGTGGACGCTTTGGTTCAAGAGGTTCGATTTTGTTTCCATGGTAGCAGGGAAGAGATTCATGTATTTAATTTTAACGCTCGAACTCAACGGAAATCATAGGTTATGTAGCATGAACAATTAGTCAACGACGTAATTATAATCTCTAAATTTGTATAATATCGGCCTGATCTCCGAAATCTCTTCAGTGAATTTGAATTTTTCAGTGTCCCCGCGAGAGTGCCCAGATCGCACAATATCACGTAATTTTACCTTCCGATAACCGTTGTTGGCCGGGAATAACCGGATAATTCCGTTAGGTAAGCGGTAATTACCAAATCAAGATTGCGTGAACAGTCCGAAAGGATGAAGTATGATGGATGTGGTGTTTCAACACATACCATGCGATCCGAAATCCGACAGTGGTTTGCGAGTCATCCGTGGGCGTTGAACGCAGCATTCACCTTGATGTTTGTATCGGTCGTCTACACGGGTGGTATCATTACACCGCTGGAAGCCGGTACTGCTGGCGGTGGACCCTGATTACAACAGCGATCCCAACTTGCTCGACCAGTACAGTTCACCATCATACACAATCGGAATTTTTGCCCGCGTGAGAAACGATTTGAGTTCAGCCTGATCTAGCGTGAAGACTGCATCGTGTCCATTGAGGTACATCTTGTTATCCTCCTTCAAAAACGGTTGATAGTATCCACCATGCATTCGCTCCGCGATCGAACTATATGATAACTGGAACTTGTATCCGTTGACCTTTGTAAGGCGTCCTATCGTCGGAAAGACGGTCCCACACTGCGTTAACTGGTGTGTCCCATCACCGACGACTGCGTAGTCCTTGTTCATCATGATTCGCCGTCGAGCGATTTGAAGGGCTCGCTGGATGCTGAAGCCGTTTATCAACAGTCGGGCGAACGAAACACCCACTTTCCCGGCCTGTTTGTTCAACACCTTGTTGAACGTCACTGCACCGGCCACACTACCTTTCCTAATCAGCTCCATCCCTTCGTAGTAGGAGCCACACGCGTTCAGAAAGAAGGTCTGGACGTTGCTCTCCGTGATGGACGACACCGGGAGGTTGCCGTCGGTACAGCGCAGTCCGGACCTCTCACAGTGGCCGATGTAGTGGACGAAATCGCTCGGTGTTTCCAACACCTTGGCGAGTTCCGTGCATGTCAAATGTTCACGAACCGTAACCTTGATAGGTAGATTTTCCGACCGCTCCAGGTAGATCTCGGCCACGTCCTCGTGTTCGTCCTCCATCGTCTCGTCGTTCAGTATCAGGGTCACGTCGATTTCCCCTTCCGACTCTTCGAGGTACTTGAACCGGTTCTCGTAGGCACTCGGTTCGACCTTGAACACATCGATGGGCACGCCATCCGCCAACCATCCATGAACACGCCCCCTGTGAAGTTCGGGCATCACCCTATCGACTGACGTAACGCTGTTCGTCGTCCGGTACGGGTTATCGGCCGAAACCGCACGTGGCTTCGATGGTGCGGCTTGTGGATTACCACGATAGAAGTCACCGAGTGATACGTCCAACAGTTCGGTCTTCTGTAGATTGGACGATTCTGGGAGGTAGATGAGGCTCAGGTTTGCAAGCAGATACGGGAGCGAGGGGACGTTTTCCAGCGACGGCTCGACGTACATCGCTAGATGCCAATCCGGAAGTCCATCGTCGATACGGTCGAAATCCACGAGGTCGTAGGTAACCAGTTGTTCGGCCGGAGTGGCCCCGTAGGTTGATTTCGCGTCGATATCGATCTCATCGAGTAGATCCAACTCCGCGAGTTCCCAGCAGTACGGTCCCTCATTGCGGACGAGACAGTCCAAAAAGAACAACCGACGGAGCATGTCCGCGACTTCGTGTTGATACGACGGGAGGGGACTGAAAACGTACGTGAAGTTGACCTCGGGTGCCGAAAGCACCGGCGCATCACGCTCTTCGACCACCACGTCCGCTTGCAGATAGTACGCGAGGGGTGCGGTGACGAACAACGTCCTGAAATCGTCGGGAACTCGTATCTCGATGCCGACGTTCTTTTTCTCGGCGCGCACCGGTTCCGGGATGTTCAACTCGTCCCCTACCTCGAATCGAGGTGGATGTCCGCGGAGGGTTGGATATGACCGATCTGGGCCGGTCGCCTTGTGCGATGACGAGGCATACGTAATCGCTGTCGCTAGTCCTTCCGTCGTCGGTGGAATGGTTATCGTATCGAGTGGGACGTTGTGATGGCTCCGAAAGCCGAACGTAATCGGAATCCACTCGTGGAAATCGATGATTAACGACTCGAAATCGTCCGTTTTACGAATGGACGCTGGCCCCGAAAATCGGAGATACGTTTTGACGTTCCCGTGGATGTTTGCGAGGTACTCCCCGTCGGGAAGTTCGAGGGGTTTGGTGTCATTCCCGTGCTTGTACTGCTCCCCTGTCTCGACTTCGGTGACGTTCACCAAACTCGGAGGAAACGTGAGTTCGGACGCGTAGCCGGGGACTAACTCGTCGACCGGCGGTTCGATTTCCTGCGTCTCGCCGCCGGACTTCCAGTCGGGTGCATCGATGGTGACCCCCGTTTTTGTCCGGTCGAACGCGCGAACCCCTGTCTCCGTTTCCTCCCATTCGATCATACCGGTAATAGAAGCGTTATCTCACTGTTAGTTTATATTTCTGTCGGGGACGGCGATCTGCCGTGCGAAGGGTAAACTTATACCTCGCGGTGTCTCGGGATTTCACATGGAGTACGACCACGTTCGAGCGACCGATCCGGAAGTCGCCGACGCTCTCGAAGCGGAAGTCGAACGCGAACGCGACACGCTGGAGATGATCGCCAGCGAGAACTTCGCCAGCGAGGCGGTTCTCGAAGCACAGGGAAGCACCCTGACGAACAAGTACGCGGAAGGCTATCCCGGCGAGCGATACTACGGTGGCTGTGAGCACATCGACACGGTCGAGAGCCTCGCCATCGAGCGCGCGAAGGAACTCTGGGGTGCGGAACACGTCAACGTCCAACCGCACAGCGGTTCGCAGGCGAACATGGGCGTCTACCTCGCCGTTCTCGACCCCGGCGACAAGATCCTTTCGCTCGACCTGACCCACGGCGGCCACCTCAGCCACGGTCACAAGGTGAACTTCGCCGGAAAGCTGTACGACGTCGAACAGTACAAGGTGGACACCGAAACCGGCTACCTCGACTACGACGCGATTTACGATCACGCCGTCGAATTCGACCCCGACATCATCGTCTCGGGTTACTCCGCCTACCCGCGACAGGTCGAATGGGAGCGGATTCAGGAGGCCGCCGACGCAGCGGATGCGTACCACCTCGCCGACATCGCTCACATCACGGGCCTCGTCGCCGCTGGCGAACACCCCTCGCCGGTCGGCATCGCCGACTTCGTCACCGGTTCGACGCACAAGACGATCCGCGCCGGACGCGGTGGCATCATCATGTGCGACGAGGAGTACGCCGACGCCGTCGATACGGCGGTCATCCCCGGTATGCAGGGCGGCCCATTGATGCACAACGTCGCAGGCAAAGCGGTCGGGTTCAAGGAAGCGCTCCAACCCGAGTTCGAGGAGTACGCCGCCCAGACCGTCGAAAACGCGAAAGTGCTCGCCGAGACGTTCCAGGACCACGGCTTCGGTCTCGTCTCCGGCGGCACGGACACCCACCTCGTGCTCGTGGACCTGCGTGAATCCCACGAGGACGTGACGGGCAAGGACGCCGAGGAAGCGCTCGAAGACGTCGGCATCGTCCTCAACGCGAACACGGTTCCGGGCGAGACGCGCTCGCCCTTCGTCGCCAGCGGTATCCGCGCCGGTACCCCCGCGCTGACGACCCGCGGCTTCGACGCGGACGACATCGAACGCGTCGGCGACCTGATTGCCCGTACGATAAACCACATCGGCGACGAGGACGTCAAGGCCGAAGTCGCCGAGGAAGTGCAGGCGCTCTGCGACGAGAACCCGCTGTACGAATAAGTCGTCTCAACGTTTCTTTTTTTTGCGAGCGACACATCTAATTCGGCACGCCGTGAGGTTCGACCATGCCTGAACAACTCGCGGGCTTCAAACGCGCCGATATCGTGTTCACCGACGGAACATCCCTCGCCGACGTGACCGTCGCCATCTACCCGGGTTGGATTCGTATCCAGACGGAGACGGCGAACCAGTTCCATCCGCGCGAGCAGGTGGACCGGATTCAATCGACTCGGTGATACCGATGACCGACGATTCAGACGTTCTTCGGGCGACCGTACGCGTGGAAGACGAGAGCGTCGAATACGTCGAACACGACGACGTGATTCGGTATCCGAAGTACATCGGCGGGGAAACGGAATACGATACGATGCCGGTCGAAGGATGGATCGAATTCCGTGCCGCCGAGGCCGCTAAGGATGTCGTCTGGGAGGAGCTAAACGAACGGGTGGATGGGGAGATTTCTGGGGTCGGAACCGGAATCAGTTCCACCGACGACGGCGCTACGAAGACCGTGAAAGTGTACCACGAGCGGTGGCGAAACGTACGCCCGTTCGATTCCCGTTCGAGTTGACATCATGGTGTCATAGTTTCTCTAACCAATACGATACACATTCATGCATATATCTGAATTCTAAAGGCCAAAAATACGCACGAACCCGGATGTTTAAGGGGCTTCGAGTGCCAACGTCGGGTAATGACGGACATCATCGACGGGCGTGCGGTTGCGGAGGGTATTCGAAGCGACCTCGGCGAGAGCATCGAGACGCTGAAGGCGGAGGGTGTAACGCCGGGACTGGCGACGGTGCTCATGAGCGACGATCCGGCGAGCGAGACGTACGTCTCGATGAAACAGCGGGACTGCGAGGAGGTCGGTATCAACGGGATTCACATCGAAATCGACCCCGAGGCACCCGCCGAGGAACTGTACGACACCATCGACGACCTGAACGAGGACCCCGACGTCCACGGGATTCTCGTCCAGATGCCGGTCCCTGACCATATCGACTCGCAGAAGGTGCTCCGCGCTATCGACGCGGAAAAGGACGCGGACGGCTTCCATCCGGAGAACGTCGGCATGCTCGTGGCGGGCCACCCAAGATTCAAACCCTGCACGCCACACGGCGTCCAGAAACTCCTCGAATCGGCGGGCGTGGACCCCGAAGGCAAGGACGTGGTCATCGTCGGTCGGTCGAACATCGTCGGCAAACCGCTCGCGAACCTCCTCATTCAGAAAGCCGAGGGTGGCAACGCGACGGTGACGGTGTGTCACTCCCGTACCGATGACCTCCCCGCGAAAACCCGCGAAGCGGACGTGGTCGTCGCGGCCTGCGGCGTCCCCGAACTCATCGACGGTTCGATGCTTTCCGAGGGCGTGACCGTCATCGACGTGGGTGTCAACCGCGTGGATGTCGCCGAGCAAAGCTCGGCGGGCAGTCAGACGGACTCTGACGAGTCGGACAACGAGAAGGGCTACGAACTCGTCGGCGACGTGGACTTCGAGAGCGCAAAGGAGAAAGCGAGCGCGATTACGCCGGTGCCGGGCGGCGTCGGCCCGATGACGCGGGCGATGTTGCTCTACAACACGGTGAAGGCCGCCGGAGAGCAGACGGGCATCGACGTCGAACTGCCGTAAAGCGGAGCGTCGAACGGCGCTATCCTAACCGGTCGAGTCTGTCCTGACTGCTTGCGAGGGCGTCCGTATCGCCCTGGTCGAAATATCGCCGCAACTCACGGGCGGCCGACACGAGCGCTTCCGCGGTGTCGATGTCGGTCCCGCCTTCGAGCGCCTGCGCTCTGCGGACGTGTTCCCCGAGGGTTTCCAGCGTACTCCTGCTCTCCCGACTGACGTCGTGTTCCCTGGTCCACTCCCCCATCTCCCGGTGATATTCCTTGAGCGATTCGGCGTCGGCCAACCCGCGGATCTCGTAGATCGACTCCGGGAGGTCCTCGGTGTCCGGTCGTTCGCCCTCGTCGGCCCCGCTGAGCAGGGAGTAGAAGTAAATCTCCTCGTCGTCGGTCATCCGCATCGACCGACTGAACAACTCGCCCGCGTGGCGGAGTTCGTTCGCGGCGAGGTAGGTGCCGTCGAGCGGGAGGAGTTCGCCGCCGCGGATGAATCCACGCTTTCTGACGTATCTGCGCCCTTCCTCCGCCGCGAGGCTTGCGACTTCGCGCGCCGGTTCCTTGTCCAGTGCGTTGCGTATTTCGACCAGTTCGAGCGTCGCCGGACGGTCGGTCTGTTGGAGACGATTCTCGTCCAGCCCGACGCTCTCCATGCTTCCACAGTCGGGACACGTGACGCTCCCCGTCTCGTAGTACGACCACTGGTTCCCGCAGCGCTTGCACTCACGGGTTCCGCGAACTTTCATGCCCATCCGTTACAGGCCCGCGGTAAAAACTTTCACGCGCGTGAGCGGTCTCCTCTCTCCTCTTTCACCTCCCCTCTTTCACCTTCGGTGCGGTCCTTCTCCCCCGCTGCAGTTCCTTTCTCCCCAGTACATTTATCAGCGGTCACGAACTACACCGTATTACCATGTCGAGTGAAACAAGCTCGGAGGATAGAGTAAGTCGCCCCGTGGCGACTGGTCGAGAAATTCTCGGCCACTTGTACCGCTGATTCTGCGGAGTATTCCGCGAACGACTCGTCCGCTCCACCCGAGACGCCAGTCTCCGCCGAACGCACGGACGATGGCGTGTCGCTGACCGTCTCCGGCGAGACACACGAACTCACCAGACGCGAGGCAATCCACCTGCACGAGGTTCTCGGTCGAGCGCTGACCGAACGCCGCGAATACCTCTACACTGCCGGGGAGCACCGCGACGACGGGAGTTACGTCGTCTCACGCCGTGGTGCTGACTCCGCTGGTCATCGAAAGGTGTTCGAGCGCTTCGACGTACTGGTGGACCTGTATGACCGGCTTCCCGGGGCGTTCACCGCCGATGACGTGGGCGAACGGGGACTGACCGGCGGACGACGTCACATACTCGTCCATCACTTCGCCGAACACCCCGAGTTCGACTGCGAACTCGTCTCGCGTCAGCCACTTACCGTGCAGAAGGAGGGCAAAACGGAAGGGTAGAAACGCGGACGAACGATACGCGGAGGGCCTACGGGCCAATACTACACGAAGAGCAGCGCGGGAACCCCGACGACGCTTCCGACTAGTGAACGCTTTTCGGGATGGACTGCTTTCTCCCGCGTATGTCACACCACGCCACAGACGATGGACCGCGACCGTCCACGTTCTCCATCGTCGCTCGCGACCCGGAACAGGACGCCATCGGCGTCGCCGTCCAATCGAAGTTCGTCAGCGTCGGCAGCGTCGTTCCGTTCGTCAGCGCCGACGCCGGAGCCATCGCCACACAGAGCTTCGCCAACGTTTCCTACGGACCGGACGGCCTCGGACTGCTTCGGAAGGGTACCCCCGCCGACGAAGTCGTGATGGAACTCACCGGTGCCGACCCCGACTTCGAGTCGCGGCAACTCGGCGTCGTCGAGGCACCCATCGCCGCTCGCCGCCGGACGAAATCCCACAACGTGGGTGCACAGGAGGATTCGATAGCCGCCTTCACGGGCGTGGAGTGTTTCGACTACGCGGGCGACATTCAGGGCGCTCACTACACCGTGCAGGGGAACATCCTCGAAAACCGGGCCACCCTCGAAGCGATGGCCGAGACGTTCGAGGAGACCGACGGCGGACTACCGGAACGACTCATCGCCGCGCTCCACGCGGGCAACGAGGCCGGTGGTGACAAACGCGGCGAACAGAGCGCCGCGCTCTACATCGCCAAACCGCAAGGTGGCTACGAGGGCCGTAACGACCATTGGGTGGACGTGCGCGTCGACGACCACGAAACTCCAATCGACGAACTGGAACGCGTCTTCAAGATTTACGACGTGACCCTTCTGGAGCGCGAAGCCCCGGACGAGACGCGTGAACTGACCGGCGACGTTGCGGAACAGGTCAGCGGCACGCTCGCGGAGATGGGCTTTTTCGAGGGGACACCATCGACGGGATTCGGCGACGAGGAGCGCGACGCCCTGGAGGACTTCCGCGGCCTGAACAACTTCGAAAACCACTCGCTTCCCGTGCTGGAGGACGCCCTCGCACGCGGCTGGGACGAGTCGTCAGGTGACGGCCAAGGGAAGATGGTCGACGCCATCTGGCACGGCCTCTCCCGACTGCAACGGAAGTGACGGCGATACGAGAGGGAATTTTCGGATTTCGATTCTGCTGTAATTGAACGAGAGCACGGGAGAGCGACGCTCCCCCGGGGAATCGGTTGGGGAGGACGGGATGCGGTTTTTGTGGTTCGGAGAAAACCGATTCCGGAGTCGTTTGCGAGTGGGCTAACGTTAATGAGGCTTGACCGACTAGCAGTATCTATGAGTACAGATGCCGCACCGAACGGGGAGGAAAGCCCGACAATCGAGGTGACCGAAGATGCAGCGGAACAAGCGCTGTCGTTGCTGGACAGCGAAGGCCTCGAACATTCGGTAGCGGGGCTTCGACTGTTCGTACAGCAGGGTGGCTGTGCCGGACTGTCGTACGGGATGCGGTTCGATGACGAACCGGAGCCTGACGATACGGTGTTCACACATTACGGTCTGCGGGTGTTCGTCGATCCGGCGAGCATGAACTACATCGAGGGGAGCGTCGTGGATTACGAGACCGGTCTCCAAGGTGCGGGATTCCACGTCGAGAACCCGAACGTGGTCTCCGAATGTGGCTGTGGCGAGAGCTTCCGAACCTGATTCGACGCGACGAAGCTCGCGGTATCGGCAAAAGAATTGATCGGTGGCTGTTTTTCCGTCAGTCCAGTTCGAACGCGACTGTCACTTCGGATTGGTACTGACGCCCTTCGACCGAGGCGACTTCGACGCCGAGGGTGTCGACTTCGACCCACTTGATATTGTCGAGCGTGTCCTCCGCCCGGTCGATGGCGTTTTCGGTCGCTTCGTCGAACCCTTCGTTGCTCGTTCCGATGAGGGTGATCTTCTTGAACACCATGGAGTATGTGATTGTTCCGCACCGGTAAAAACCGCATCGGCCGTCCCGGTCCCATCCCGTTCCGTATCCTCCCATCCCGTTCCGTATTCCGTTCGTTACTCGGACCCCTGCATCCGTGCGTCGAGGCGGGCCGCGAGGGCACCCGTCACGTCGGTGAGGTAGGCCGTCCCCCAGAGTGCGGTGACGAGGCCGCCCGCCGTATCGAACACCAAGTCGAGCATGGTGTCG
>NZ_JBAWAC010000412.1:0-9956 GCF_049589095.1 Haladaptatus sp.
TGCCTGCCTACTAAAAATCAGAATTTATGAGCGACGGAAATGAGTATAGTGCTGGGCAGATTCAAGTTCTCGAAGGGCTCGAAGCCGTTCGAAAACGCCCAGCGATGTATATCGGTTCTACCGACTCCCGTGGGTTACATCACCTCGTCTACGAAGTGGTGGACAACTCCATCGACGAGGCGTTAGCCGGATACTGTGACAGTATCGACGTAACGATCCACGAAGACGATTCCGTGAGTATCGCGGACGACGGACGTGGAATCCCCGTGGACCGCCACGAGGAGTACGACATGCCCGCACTGGAGGTCATCCTGACGGTCCTCCACGCTGGCGGGAAGTTCGACAACAAATCCTACCAGGTGTCCGGCGGCCTCCACGGCGTCGGCATCTCCGTGGTGAACGCCCTCTCGGAGAAGTTCGAAGTCGAAGTGAAGCGCGACGGTGCCGTCTGGCGACAGACGTTCAAGCGTGGCGACCCGGCGGGAGAGATGGAACGCGTCCGCGACATGCGTGACGAGGAGGAGACGGGCACGTACCAGCGATTCTGGCCCGACCGAGACATCTTCGAAACGACCGATTTCACCTACTCGACGCTCGAAAACCGCCTGCGCGAACTCGCGTTCCTCAACTCCGGCGTCGAAATCGTCCTCGACGACGAACGAGACGGGGAGAAACGCGACACGTTCCGCTACGACGGCGGTATCCGCGAGTTCGTGGAGTACCTGAACGAGACGAAAACCGCCCTCCACAACGACGTCATCTACTTCGAGGACGAAGCGGACAACATCCAAGTCGAAGTGGCGATGCAGGCCACCGACGAGTTGCAGGGGTCGATTCACGCCTTCGCGAACAATATCAACACCCGCGAAGGTGGTTCGCATCTGACCGGATTCAAGACCGCCCTCACGCGCGTCGTCAACGATTACGCCAACGACAACGACATGCTGGGCGACATCGACGAGAACCTCCGCGGCGAGGACATCCGCGAAGGGTTGACCGCCGTCATCTCCGTCAAACACCCGGACCCGCAGTTCGAGGGGCAGACCAAGACGAAACTCGGCAACAGCGAAGTCCGCGGTATCGTCGAGAGCGCCGTCCACGAGGGACTGTCGGTCTATTTCGAGGAACATCCGGACACCGCACAGGCAATCATCCGCAAGGCGGTCGAGGCCGCGAAGGCCCGCAAAGCCGCGAAGAAGGCCGAGGAACTCACGCGCCGCAAGAGCGCGCTCGAATCGAGCGCGCTCCCCGGCAAACTCGCGGACTGCCAGTCGCGCGACCCGAAGAAGTCCGAACTGTTCGTCGTGGAGGGTGACTCCGCGGGTGGGTCGGCAAAACAGGCCCGCGACCGGGAGTTCCAAGCCATCCTGCCGCTGTTCGGCAAGGTGCTCAACGTCGAGAAACACCGTCTCGACCGCGTCCTCGAAAACGAGAAGATCCGGAACTTCATCACGGCCATCGGCTCCGGCGTCGGCGAGGAGTTCGACATCGAGGAGACGCGCTACCACAAGATCATCATCATGACTGACGCGGACGTGGACGGGGCGCACATCAGGACGCTGTACCTGACGCTCCTCTACCGCTACATGCAACCGTTGCTCGAAGCGGGCTACGTCTACGCCGCCCAACCGCCGCTGTACCGGGTTCGGTATCGCGGAAACACGTACGACGCGATGACCGAGGAGGAACGCGACCGCATCATCGAGGAGAAATGCGACGGGAACCCGTCGCAGGTCCAGCGGTTCAAGGGACTGGGCGAGATGAACCCCGAACAGTTGTGGGAAACCACGATGAACCCCGAAAACCGCATCCTCAAGCAGATAACCATCGAGGACGCCGCCGCGGCGGACAAGATGTTCTCGGTGCTGATGGGTGATTCCGTCGGCCCACGGAAACAGTTCATTCAGGACCACGCGACCGAAGCGGAGTGGGTGGATATATGAGCTCCGACACACCGGACCTGCCGGACGAGGTCGCGGAGAAAGTAAAGAGCGTCCGCGTCGAGGACGAGATGGAACAGAGCTACATCGACTACGCGATGTCCGTCATCGCGGGTCGTGCGCTCCCAGACGTTCGTGACGGGCTGAAACCCGTCCACAAGCGCATTCTCTACGCGATGCACCGGTCGGGCGTGACGAGCAGCGCGAGTCACCGTAAATGTTCGAACATCGTCGGGGACACGATGGGTGACTTCCACCCGCACGGCGATCAGTCGATTTACGACGCACTCGCCCGGATGGCACAGGAGTTCTCCATGCGCTACCCGCTCATCGACGGGCAGGGGAACTTCGGTAGCGTGGACGGCGACCCGCCAGCGGCGATGCGGTACACCGAGGCTCGGATGGACTCGCTGTCCGAGGAGATGCTCGCCGACATCGAGATGGACACGGTGGAGTTCAAGCCGAACTACGACGGGCGCTTGCAGGAACCGGAAGTCCTCCCGTCGGCCGTCCCGAACCTCCTCATCAACGGGTCGTCCGGCATCGCGGTCGGGATGTCCACGAATATCCCGCCGCACAACCTGGGAGAAGTTATCGACGCGACGATCGAACTCATCGACAACCCCGACGCGACGATAGAGGACCTGATGGAGCACGTCAAGGGACCGGACTTCCCGACCGGCGCGAACATCGTCGGGCGCAACGACATCCACCAGGCCTACACGACCGGACGGGGACGCCTCCGCGTCCGCGCCGAGTACGAGGTACAGGATGACCGAATCGTTATCACGGAACTGCCGTTCCAGACGAACAAGGCGCGACTCATCCAACGAATCGCCGATCACGTCAACGACGGCACCATCGAGGGAATCCGCGACCTGCGCGACGAGTCCGACCGCGACGGCATCCGTGTCGTGGTCGAACTCAAGCAGAACGCGATCCCGGAGGTCGTCGAGAACCAACTGCTGAACCACCGCCTCGAACGCACGTTCAGCATCATCTCGTTGGCGCTGGTCGATGGCCAGCCGAAAGTGCTGACGCTGAAGGAACTGCTCGAACACTACCTCGACCACCGGCGCGACGTGGTTCGACGGCGGAGCAAGCACGAACTCGGCGAAGCCGAGGAACGCGCTCACATCCTCAAAGGTCGGCTTCGAGCGCTCGAAAGTATCGACGACGTGGTCGAACTCATCCGCAACGCCAAGGACCGCGACGGCGCGCGGTCAGGCTTGCAGGAGACGTTCGACTTCTCCGAGAAGCAGGCCGAACACATCGTCCGGATGCAACTCGGCAGCCTCACCTCGCTCGAATCCGAGGAGATCGAGGCCGAATACGAGGACGTGACGGCGCGCATCGAGCGCCTCGAAACCATCCTCGGCGACGAGTCGGAACTACTCGCCGTCATCAAGGACGAACTGCTGGAGATGAAGGAGAAGTACGCCGACGACCGGCGGACGAAGATCGTGGAGGACACGTCGGAGGTCACCCGCGAGGACCTCATCGCCGAGGAGGACGTGTTCGTCGTCGTCACCGAGCAGGATTACGTCAAACGGATGCCCATCGAGCGGTTCGACGCGCAGGGCCGCGGCGGCAAGGGTATCATCGGTGCGGACCTCAAAGAGGACGACAAGATCTCGAAGGTGTTCCGCGCGAACACCCACGACTACCTGCTCTGCTTCACGAATCACGGGCAGGTCTACCGCCTGAAGACCTACGAGATACCGGAGATGTCGCGCACGGCGCGCGGCAAATCCGCCGTCAACATCCTCGACTTGGGACGGGACGAGGACATCACCGCCGTCATCACGACGGACGAGTTCGAGGAGAACGAGTCGTTGAGTATGGTCACCGAACAGGGCTACGTCAAACGTACCACCGCGAAGGAGTTCGAGAACATCCGCTCGACCGGTAAGATCGCCGCACGGCTCGAAGACGGCGACAAACTCATGGACGTGAAAGTCACGGATGGCACGAAGGACCTGCTCATTTCCACGAAGAACGGGATGACCATCCGCTTCGACGAGACGGAGGCCCGCGAGATGGGTCGCAGTGCCCGCGGTGTCCACGGCATCAAACTCGACGACGACGACGAAGTCGTCGGGATGGTCGCCGCGAACGGCGACGTGGACGACCTGCTCACCGTCACCCGTCGCGGCTACGGGAAGCGGACGAAACTCGACGAGTACCGCTCCCAGTCGCGCAACGGCAAGGGCCTCATCGACATCAAGACCGGCGAGCGAAACGGGCCGGTCACCGAGATCAAGACCGTCATCGAGGACGACCACCTCGTAATGATGAGCGAGCGTGGTCAGATCATGCGCATTCGCGCGGCCGACATCTCGGAAGTCGGTCGGAACACGATGGGCGTCACCGTGATGGACGTGGACGAGGACGACCGCGTGGCGAGCGTGGACGTGATCCCCGCGGAAGCGGCGACGGCGGTTCCGGACGACGCGGAACCGATAGAAGACGACGTGGCCGACGAATAACGGTCGGTACATTTTCAGCCGAAACGACGATTTTTCGACACGGGATCAGTCGTTCAGAACCAGCGAGCGAAGCGCGGCGACGGTCGGCGTGAAACACGCCGGGTCGGAAGTCGTCCCGACGAAGACGCCCTCGTTCTCCATCGAGTTCCACACCAGAAAGTGGGTCAAGTTCTCGAAACTGCGAATCGTGAAATCGAGGTCGCCGAGGAGGTGTGTGAGTTCGTCGTGGTCGTGGGGAACGATCTGTTCGTCCACGACGACGTCCACGAGCGTTCGGATCTCTGCCGGTGAGAAATTCTCTTGGACTCCTTCGTGAAGATACGAAACCGAGTAGTTAGCGTGGACGAAATCGCCACCCGACACAACCGCTAGTAACTAGCGTTTTCACAATCGCCAAAACTCAGCCAGCGACACAACCGCCAGTCACTAGCAACCCCTCCGGAAAATCGAAGATTTTCCGGGCCGAGGAACCCTCGAAGGAACGCGACAGACTCGCAGAGCGAGTCCGTCGGCGTGACTGAGGGGGTGACGAAGCGCTTTTGGTGCAGATTTTGTCAGTGAGTGCGCCGGCGGCGCACTCACGCAGCAAAAGGTGCTATAGGATGCGCTTTCCCAGCGCACTCGCCGCCAGTTCGGTACAGAGCGCGGCGGTTTCGTTGTGCTCGTCCAGAATCGGGTTCACTTCCACGAATTCGAGCGAGCGGAGGATACCGTCCTCCCTGTCGCGCGTCGCCACGGTTTCGAGGGCGGAATGGGCTTCACGGTAGCTGACGCCGCCGCGAACGGGCGTCCCGACGCCGGGGGCTTCCTTGGGGTCGAGCCAGTCCATGTCGAAACTGACGTGGATGCCGTCCACGCCGTCAGTGGCGATGTCGATTGCTTCCTCCACGATTTCGGTGATTCCGTGCTCGTCGATGTCGGACATCGTGAAGGTCGTGACGCCGCTCTCGCGGATGGCATCGACTTCGGTGTCGTCCACGCTTCGAAGGCCGACGAGGACGACGTTCTCGGCGCGCAGGCCGGGCGCGTTCGCCCAGTCGGTGTCCGCGAAGTCGTCCACCGCGAGCGCGCCAGCGAGCGGCATGCCGTGGACGTTCCCGCTCGGGGAGGTCTTCGGGGTGTTGAAGTCGCTGTGCGCGTCGAACCAGATGGCACCGATTTCGGCGTCGCGGGCCGACCCGCCGAGGGTTCCCATGGCGATGGAGTGGTCGCCGCCGAGGACGAGCGGGAAGGCGTCGTCTTCGATCGCGCCTGCCACCCTGTCGGCGAGGCCTTCGCACGCGTCCGCCGTCTCGCGGATGAATTTGGCCTTGCCTTCGTTCGGCTCGTGCGTTTCCGGATCGCGTTCCTCCGCGCGCGGGACGCTCAGGTCGCCGGTGTCGATGGCTGTCACGCCAGCGTCGGCGAGTTCCTCGGCCAGTCCGGCGTAGCGAATCGCGGACGGCCCCATGTCCACGCCACGTCGGTTCGCGCCGTAGTCGACCGGTGCCCCGATGATCTGGACGGGTTTCGTCATGCTAGAACGGACGGGGCGGGGGGGTTTCAAAGGCAACATTTCGGATGGATGGATTGGTATTATATACTTGGAGTATCGACAGATAACAGACAACGATTCTCCCGGCATATTCGGCGGATTTAAGGAAATCAATTACCAAGATTCCTCTAATGTCTAGTATTGAGTTGACGCCTAGTCAGGAGACGATACTGACGGCACTCGTAAACCTCCACCGGGAGACCGAAGACGCGGTCAAGGGAGAGGACATCGCCGAAGAAGTCGACCGGAATCCCGGTACGATTCGCAACCAGATGCAGAGCTTGAAAGCGCTCCAACTCGTGGAGGGCGTCCCGGGCCCGAAAGGCGGCTACAAACCGACCGCGACGGCCTTCGAAGCGCTCGACACGCAGGAGCTCGAAACCGCCGCCGAGGTGCCACTTACCCACAACGGCGAGGAAGTCGAGCAGAGCAACATCGAGGAGATCGACCTCACGAGCGTGCACCACCCCGAACTCTGCCGCGCGGAGATCCACCTCCGTGGCTCCGTCCGTGATTTCCACGAAGGCGACGCGGTGAAGGTTGGCCCGACGCCGCTCTCGAAGCTCGTCGTGGAGGGACGTGTCGACGGCAAGGACGACACTCGGAACATCCTCATCCTGAAGATCGAGGGGATGGAAGCGCCGACGGAAGAACCGAACCACTGAGCTCGGGATCGATTCGAGCGGTTTCGAATCTCACACGTTTGAATCTTACACGTTTTTCATTTCTTTGACGCCTGCGGTCCGCTTTCGGAAACTATTATCGACCGACGCACTCTAGTTCAATCGATGCATCGCCGAACACCGATTCGGTACACGACTCGTGCGGTCGCCGCGCTGTGGCTCTTCATTGCCCTCTCCGGTCACGCGCTGGCACACGGGGCGAGTATCGAGGGGTCATCGAAATCCCTGTCCGTCCCCCTCTGGTTGTTCATTCTCACGAGTGGCGGCGTGGTGAGCGCGTCGTTCCTCCTCGCCAGTTTCATCACCGACAGAAGCTTCATCCGTGAGATTCACGACTGGCAACGATTCACGTCGTGGTCGGCCGATACGATCGTTCACGCGACGAAAGCCATCGGCGTCCTCGTTCTCCTTGGAATCATCGCCGCTGGATGGTACGGCCCGCCCTCGTCGCGGGAAAACATCGCCATCATCTTCGTCTGGGTCGGCTGGTGGGCCGCTTACACCACGACGGTGTACATCTTCGGCAACACGTGGCCCGCGCTGAACCCGTGGCGGACCATCGGAAACCTCCTTCCCTCCCTCGACGTTCACTACCCCGAGCGGTTGGGCGCGTGGCCGAGCGTCGTCGGACTGCTCGCGCTCATCTGGCTCGAAGTGCTCAGCCCGCTGGCCACCGAACCCAAGATGTTGGCCGATATCATCGTCGCATACTCGCTCATCACGCTCGCAGGCACCGTCGTATTTAACACCGAACGGTGGTTCAGCACTGTCGATCCCGTGGCTCGCGTCTTTCGCTACTACGGGCGGGTCGCCCCGTTCCGCCGAACCGAGTCAGGGTTCGAGTTCCAACTGCCGGGTGCGCGGTTGACCGAGACGAAGTACGTGACGGGGATCGACGAAGTCGCGTTCATCATCTCCATCCTGTGGGTGACGACCTACGACGGGTTCGTTTCGACGCCGCTCTGGGCGGACATCGAAGGCGCGGTGACCGGTGCCGGAGTGCCACGACACGTCACCTATCTTGCGGCGCTGCTCGGTGGGTTCCTGCTCTTCCTCGGCGCGTATCGATTGGCCGCGCGATTGGCCCATAACACGGCGGACACCTACCTCACCACCTCGGCGATCACCCGGAAGTTCGCGCCGTCGCTCCTGCCCATCGCCGTCGGGTATCACCTCGCCCACTACGTGGGTTACTTCCTCTCGCTCTCCCCCACCCTCTTGGGAATGTTGTCGAACCCCGTCAACCCACCCCAACCGATCATCATCGTCCTTCCGCCGTGGTGGAGTGCGGTCAACATGGCGTTCATCCTGATCGGCCACCTGCTCGCGGTGTGGGTGGCCCACGCCACGGCGTACGACGTGTTTCCGAGCAGGATGCAGGCGATACGGAGCCAGTACCCGCTCGTCGCCGTGATGATCCTGTACACGATGACGAGCATGTGGGTCGTTTCGCAACCGACGATCACACCACCATGACCATGACGATAGCGACAGACTACCACGTTCCGTCCGGCGAATCGGCCTACGAGTGTGCCTACTGTGGCTGCCCGTTTCGGAGTGAGGAGTATCTGGTGCTCCACCGCGGGTTGCAACACGGGGACGAACTCACCGAGGGCGAAGTCGAGGAGTTCTACGACACCTACGAGGAGGAGACGGAGGAACTCAAACACTTCCGTCTCAAGGCGCTCGGCGTGCTCGTCCTGCTGTACTTCGGCTTCCTGTTCATCTACGCCATCGTCGGCCTGTCGTAGTCGAACGAGGGGACGATGGATGGAGATTCGAGACCGACCGTATCCCGCTTCCGAATAGTATCCTATCGCCTGCATCCGAACTGTTAGGGCCTCGTCCGTTGTCACCTGTTCTATGCTTTCGATTCGCTCCGCGACGGAGGACGACGCGAAACCGATTCTCGACCTCCGGAAGGCGTCGATTCGGGCCTTCGGACCGGAGGGGTACCACGACGAACAGGTGGACGCGTGGGCCGCCCAACCGCTCGGGGTGGCACCGTATCTGGAGTCGATCCGTGACGAATCGAAGTACGTTATCGTCGCGGAGGAGGCAGGTGAGATCGCCGGGTTCGGTCGTCTCGAACTCGATACCGGCGTTCTCTCGGCGGTGTACGTCCACCCGGAGTACGCGCGGAACGGTCTCGGGTCGTCGCTGCTCTCGCATCTCGAATCCGTGGCGCGAAACGTGGGCCTGGATTCGCTCTCCCTGCACGCGTCGCTGAACGCGGCCGACTTCTACGAGGCGAACGGGTACGAACGGATCGAGACGGTCGAACACGAGGTGTTTGGTGGCGTCGAACTCGCGTGTGTCGAGATGTGGCGAAACCTGTGAAACGATTGGTCATCGAACTGCCCGGTTTCGACCGCCAAACCAAAAGACACGAAACCCTCCGGTGTTTGGTTCGAGTATGAGCAATTACCTCGTTGCGATGGAGGCGGCTTGGTTGGTACGCGATGTCAACGACATCGACGACGCCATCGGCGTCGCCGTCAGCGAAGCAGGAAAGCGGCTAAATCAGAAGAACATGGACTATGTAGAAGTCGAAGTCGGCGCGACGGGGTGTCCTGCCTGCGGCGAACCGTTCGATTCGGCGTTCATCGCGGCCCACACCTCACTCGTCGGTCTCGTCCTCGAAATGAAAGTGTTCAACGCCGAAGGCGAGGAACACGCGCAGCGAATCGCGAAGAGCGAAGTCGGCGGCGCGCTCCGCGACGTCCCGCTGTCGGTGGTCGAAACCATCGAATTCGGCGAGGACGAGGAAATCGACTTCGGCGACGAATAAACGGTCCGAACGATTTATACCATAACCATTGGTAATTTCTAGGCATGGAACTCCCGACACCCCAAGATCTTCGGGAACATCGAACCGATTTGGGACTCACGCAGAGTGAACTCGCAAAGCGGGCCGGTGTCTCTCAACCGCTCATCGCCCGGATCGAGGGCGACGACGTGGACCCGCGACTTTCGACGCTTCGACGCATCGTCAACGCCTTGGAGGAATCCGAGGGCGACATCGTTCGTGCGAACGACCTGCTCCACAAATCCGTCGTCAACGTCGGCCCGTCCGACACGGTGAGCGAGGCAGTACAGAAGATGCAGGATGCAGGCTACTCCCAACTCCCCGTCATCAACGAGGGCGTTCCGGTCGGTTCGATCAGCGAGAGCAGCCTCGTCCACGTCAGCGAGGACGCCCGCGACGAGGCCGTCCGTGAGTTCATGGACGAGAGTTTCCCGACCGTCTCGAAGTCGGCCACGCTCAACGAGATCAGCAACCTCCTCGACCACTACAAAGCAGTCATGG
>NZ_JBAWAC010000413.1:0-9243 GCF_049589095.1 Haladaptatus sp.
GAGCCGCTGTACAGCGGGGATTTCGACGCCACAGAACTACCCGAGCACTTCGACGAAGTGCTCTCGAACCTCCAGGAGGACGAATAATATGAGTAACAGAAACGGCTGGCAACCCCAGACTCGTCTCGGCCGAAAGGTCGCCGATGGCGACATCGAGACGATGGAGGAGGCGCTGAACTCCGGCCTTCCGCTCAAGGAGCCGGAGCTCGTCGATCAGCTCCTTCCCGGTCTCGAAGACGAAGTGCTGGACATCAACATGGTTCAGCGCATGACCGACTCCGGTCGGCGGGTGAAGTTCCGCTGCGTCTGTGCTATCGGCAACCGCGACGGCTTCGTCGGCTACGCGGAAGGTCGAGACGATCAGGTCGGTGGTGCCATCCAGAAGGCTATCGAGATCGCAAAGCTGAACATCATCGACGTTCCCCGCGGCGCAGGGTCGTGGGAAGACCGAAGCGACCGACCGCACTCGCTCACCCACCGAACGAAGGGGAAGGCGGGCAGTGTCGAGGTCGAACTCATCCCGGCACCGGCCGGATTGGGTCTCGCAGCGACCGACACCGTTCGCAAAATCCTCGAACTCGCGGGAGTCGAGAACGCCTGGACGAAGAGCCACGGCAACACGCGAACGACGCTCAACCTCGCCAAGGCGACCTACAACGCGCTGGAGAACGCCTCCCAAGCGCGTGGCCCACGCGCCCGTCCCGACGAGGAACCGGAGGTGGCTGACTGATGGAAGCAGTCGTCCAAGTTCGCGGTGAGGTCAACATGAACCAGGACGTTCGTGACACCCTGTCGATGCTCAACATCCACAAGGTCAATCACTGCGCGCTGGTTCCGGAATCGGAGACCTACCGCGGCATGATCACGAAGGTCAACGACTTCGTCGCCCACGGGGAACCCGACCAGGAGGTCCTGGAGACGGTTCTCGCCAAGCGAGCACAGCCGCTCGAAGGCAGCGACGAGGTCGACGACGAGTGGATCGCGGAGAACACCGACTACGACGACGTTGCCGACCTCACGGGCGCGCTCCTCGACGACGAGACGACGCTCCGTGAGCAGGGCCTGACGCCCGTCCTCCGCCTTCACCCACCACGTGGTGGACACGAGGGTATCAAACACCCGACGAAGGAAGGAGGCCAGCTCGGCAAACACACGACAGAGGAAATCAGCACGCTCCTCAAGGCGATGCGATAACCATGACGAGCAAGAAACGACGCCAGCGTGGCTCGCGGACGCACGGGGGCGGAACCCACAAGAACCGCCGCGGTGCCGGACACCGTGGTGGTCGCGGACGCGCCGGTCGCGCAAAACACGAGTTCCACAACTACGAACCGCTCGGAAAGCACGGGTTCTCCCGACCCGAAGACTCGAAGGAAACGGTGCTCACCGTTTCCGTGCAGAAACTCGACGAAGACGCCGCGCTGTACGCGGCCGAGGGAGTCGCCGAGGAGACCGACGACGGCTACCAGCTCGACGCACGCGATGTCGTCGACGACGGCTGGGACGCTGACGCCGTCAAGGTGCTCGGCAGCGGTCAGGTTCGCAATAGCCTCGACATCACTGCGGACGCCTTCTCGGCATCCGCGGTCGAACTCATCGAGGAAGCGGACGGCGACGCCGTCCTGAGCGACCGGGCCCAGGAAGAGGAGTTCGGCGAAAGCGAAGACGAAGACGACGCGGAATAACTCCGTTCGTTGACCGTTTTTTGATACAGTTCCCGGTCGAGTAGTAACGCTGATCAGGACATAATTGCGCTTCTCCGAATCGGGAATGGAGTTGGACTTCGAGCTTAAAACTTTGTGGCCGTTTCTCGAATTACCCTAAACTGCCCGAGACCGTATTCTGTGGCCCCCTCGCTACATTATACTATCTATTTTTGTCTGTGATGCGAGTCGAAGGAGATACATGTAGGGAGCTTCGAATTGATGTTGAACATGGGTTGGAAAGAGACTGCTGAACCAGTCCTCACACGAATGCCCGCCGTCCAGCGCCCGGAGGGACACATACCCTTCAAGCGCAAGCTGATGTGGACGGGGGGAGTGTTACTGCTGTACTTCTTCCTGACAAACGTCTTCCTGTACGGGGCAGACCAAGGTGCCGATATCTTCGGTAACTTCCGTTCGATCCTCGGCGGTGGACGAGGAACTGTCCTGCACCTCGGTATCGGACCGATCGTCACCGCGAGCATCGTTCTCCAGTTGCTCGGCGGTGCGGACCTGTTGGGACTGGACACTGACGACCCACGCGACCAAGTGCTCTATCAGGGCCTGCAGAAGCTGCTGGTCGTCGTGATGGTCTGTCTCGAAGGGCTGCCGATGGTATTCATCGGCGGGTTCCTGCCGGTGAACGACCAGGTCGCTGCCAGCCTCGGCATCGGCGACTTCGGCGTCCAGTGGCTCATCTTCGCCCAGATCTTCATCGGCGCGGTCCTCATCCTGTTCATGGACGAGATCGTCAGCAAGTGGGGTGTCGGGAGCGGTATCGGGCTGTTCATCGTCGCCAACGTCAGCCAGAGCCTCGTCGGCGGTCTCATCTCGCCGGCGGGCATCGGTGAGTACACCGGCCTCATCCCGCAGTGGATCAACATCATCACCGGGAACGCGGAGAACATCTCGCTGCTCACGGCGGGCGGTATCCAGTACCTCCTGTTCGGCGGTGGGCAAATCATCGCGCTCGCCACGACGATACTCATCTTCATCGTCGTCGTGTACGCGGAGAGCGTGCGCGTCGAGATTCCGTTGAGCCACGCACGGGTGAAAGGCGCACGCGGTCGCTTCCCCGTGAAGCTCATCTACGCGAGCGTCCTGCCGATGATCCTCGTCCGCGCCCTGCAGGCGAACATCCAGTTCCTCGGGCGCATCCTGAACCAGCAACTTGGAAAGAGCATGCCCGCATGGCTCGGTGTCTACGGTAGTAATGGATACCCAACCGGCGGGATATTCTACTACCTCGCACCCATCCAGAGCCCGAGTCAGTGGATGTGGTGGTCCAACTCCCTTGCCCAAGCGTGGTGGCAGGTTCTGGTCCGCGTCGGTCTCGACCTCGGATTCATGGTCATCGGCGGTGCCATCTTCGCGATCTTCTGGGTGGAGACGGCGGACATGGGTCCCGAATCGACCGCGAAACAGATCCAGAACTCCGGGATGCAGATTCCCGGCTTCCGCCAGAACACGGGCGTCATCGAGAAGGTGATGGAGCGGTACATCCCGCAGGTCACCGTCCTCGGCGGCGCGCTGGTCGGCCTGCTGGCCGTCCTGGCGAACATGCTCGGTACCATCGGTGGCACCTCCGGTACCTCGCTGCTGCTCGCGGTGTCCATCACGTACAAGCTGTACGAGGAGATTGCGGAGGAACAGCTAATGGAGATGCATCCGATGATGCGCGAGATGTTCGGCGGATAAGATCACCGCACGCGATTCGATTTTCACTGCGGTTCCGTTTTTTCACCACCAGTTTGGCAAAGCGTATCAGTCGAACCCGGGGAAACTTCTTGAATCACGCCGATGATTCACGGACCATGGACTCGGCGTTCGTGTTTCGCTCCCGTCTCCGTTCCGCGATGGCGACGTACGTTTCGGCACACGAGACGCCGTTCGAGGTTCCCGACGACGAACCTCGTGCGGACGGCGACAGCGCGAGCGTTCTCGTTCCGTCGTCCGACCGCGAGGGCGTCGTACTCGAAGCGGTACAGTCCGATGTGGACCCGCACTCGGACGACGTGATCGGGCGAGGACAGCAGCGTGCCATCGAGAACGGAATCCGCGTCTTTGCGACGGTCAACGAGAACGACGCGTTCCTCTTTCGCCGTCCGAACTCCGAGAGCGCATCTCCGACGACCGACGTCTCGGAGTTCACCCGGCGAGGGTACGACCTGCGAACCCGGTCGATGGCCGACTTCTGCGGGGAACTCCTTCGGGACGCGGTGGCGCTACAGGAGGGCACGGAATCGCCGGTTCGGTTCGGCGATTTCTTCGTCGGTCGGCTTCGAAGCTTTCACGCCACCCTCGTGCCGCGATACGAGTCGCTCATCGCCGACGCGTTCGAGGAGGACGACGGCTTTCACGACTCGCTGGCGACGTGGGCGGACGAGAACGGCTATCCCCTCGATTCGGACTTCGACCGAGCGGTTCGGATCACCGCCCAACAGTACGGCTGTTTACTGGTGGCACGCATCGTGTTCGATGGATACCTTCGGGACGGTGACCGTGAACCGAGCGAAGCGAGAGAGGGGTTTGCAACCGAGGCGTGGAAGGATTCGAACGACGGGTTTTGGAGCGAGATACCGAACGACGATGGGACGCTGGAACGATTGGAACGGTTCGCGAGGAGCATCGAGCGTGAACCGTTGGACGACATCGAAACCGACGTTTTCGGGCGTGTGTACCAGAAGCTCATCCCGGCCGAGGAACGGGCGGAACTCGGCCAGTTCTACACGCCGGACGAAATCGGGCGACTGCTCGCCCGCTGGGCGGTTCGGTCACCGAGCGACAGGGTACTCGACCCGGCGAGCGGGTCCGGTTCGCTCCTCGTGGAGGCCTACAAGCGACTGGATGCGTTGGGGTCGGGGGACCGTTCGCATCGGGACCTGCTTCGGCAACTCACGGCCGTGGACATCGACGAGTTCCCGCTTCGACTGACCGAGTTGAACCTGGCGGCGCGAAACAGCCACGAACCGGCGGACGAACGCTTCGTGCATCACCGTGACTTCTTCGACCTCGACCCGGAAGCCGTCGGAACGTTCGACGCGACGGTTGCGAATCCACCATACGTTCGACAGGAGTTCATCGCCACGGATCGGGAGCATTTCCGCGAGCATCTCGAAGCGCTGGATTCGGGGGAAGCACTCGACGGACGGAGCGATCTGTACTGTTACTTTCTGACGCACGTCACGGGGTTTCTTCGGGAGAGCGCACGGGTGGCGTGGATCGTGCCGACGAAGTGGATGACCGCGGATTACGGTCCGTCGCTGCAGCGATTCCTCTACGACCACTACAAGGTCGAAGCGGTGGTCGGGTTTCGAAACCGCCTGTTCGAGGATGCGCTCGTGGACACGGTGTTGTTGCTATTGGAACGGACCGACGACGCGACGGCACGACGGAACACGCGGACGAACTTCGTCCGTCTCAACGAACGGATGGACCCGGACGACGTCATCGACGTGATCGACCGTGACGCGACGGGTTCCGGGGACCTTCGAATCAGAAGCGAAGGGAGCCATCGGACCATTACCGTCGCTCAGTCGCATTTGACGGCACGTCTCGGCGGGAAATTGCATCACTACGTCACGGCTCCGGCACTCTACACCGCGGTTCTCGAACACCCCGAGACGGTTTCGCTGTCCGAGATTGCCACCGTCACGCGAGGAAAGAAGACCGGGGCGAACCCCGTCTTCATCCTCGATGCGGACGGTGACTGGGTCCGCCGAGTCGAGGACGGATTCCTCCGCCCGGCGATAAAGAGCGTGAAGGAAGTCGATGGTTACGAGCACTCGGTGGACGGCGCGGAGAAGTGGATGCTGGACGTGGCCGAATACTCGGAGACGGTGCTCTCCTCGTCCGAATCCGCCGATGGGGACGACTGCAACGATGTCGCCGCCGTTTCCAGCGAAACCCGCGTCATCTCGGCGCTCGAACGGGATGGCCACGACGGCGTGGCCGCCTATCTTCGATGGGCCGACGACCATCCATCGAGCACGAACGACTCGGTGCGGATCAACGACCCGTGGTTCGCGATGGGGGGACTGGACGACAAAACGGCACCCATCGTCTGCCCGCAGGCGATGGACACACGTCGGTTCTTCTTCCGAACTGATGGGGAAGTCGTTGCCAGCAACCGGTTCCTGCTCGTCCACCCTCGACAGGGGGACGTGACGCTCCTGCTCGGGTTGTTGAACGCCAGCCTCTCGAAAATCGTGATCGAGAGCCACGGGAGGGTGACGGGTGGGGGAGCGATCAACCTCTCCAGTTCCGACCTTCGAACCCTTCGGGTCGTCGACCCGGCAGCGTTGACGGACGAGCAGAAATCAACGGTTCGGGAGGGCTTCGAGCGACTGGCCGCTGGTGACGGCGGTGGACAAACCGCCATCGACGACGTGATCATCGACGTGCTCGACCTCGACGTGAGTGCCGAGCGAATACGCACGATCGCACGGACGATGAAATCGGCCCGCCGAACGAAAGGCTGTGAGGTCCAGTCGGCGGTTCGGACGTTGGACGCGTTGGAAGACGATATCGAGATATCGTTCGACGATTGAACGCTTCGGTACCGCGGACTCCATTCGATGCCCTTCGTGCTGATTTATACGCCCTCCCGTCGTTTCTCCGGCATGAATCGGGAACGCGGATTCCTACTGTTTCTCATCGCCGTGTTCGGCCTCCTCTCAATTCTGCTCGTCAAACCGTTTCTCCAGTACGTGTTGGCTGCAATCCTGTTGGGATACGTCCTGTTTCCCGTTCAACGCCGGTTGAAACACCGCGTCGGCACTCGGGTATCCGCACTCTCGCTCCTCGTCCTCACCACGCTCGTCGTCCTCGTTCCCGTCATGGCGCTCCTGGCAATCGCCGCCCGGCAGGCGATCACGCTCATCCGAGTGATCGCTCGCGGCGACCAGCAGGTCGCCGAACTCATCGCGTTGGTCGAACGATACACCGGCGTCACCATCCACGGTCGAACGTTACAGGAACTCCTGCCAGCGGGGAGTTCCTCACGTCTGGTGGATAACGCGCTCAGTATCTTCGGCGGCGTCTCGAACGCCCTCATCGGTTTCACTGTGATGGTGTTCGTGCTCTACTACCTGCTCACCGGTGGGGAGGAGTTTGTCGCCTGGATTCGCCGGTGTACGCCCCTCCACGACGACGTGCAGGACGAACTGTACTCCGAGATGGACCGGGTGATGTGGGGCGTGTTGGTCGGCAACGTCCTCGTCGCAATCGTACAGGGCATCCTGACCGGCATCGGCTTCGTCATCGCGGGGGTCCCGGGCGTGGTGTTCTGGACGGTCGTGACGACGCTGCTCTCCCTGCTTCCGCTCGTCGGTGCCTCCGTCATCTGGCTCCCGGCATCAGCGTATCTCTTCCTCGTAAATCGGCCGGTTGCGGCGGGGTTCCTGTTCCTCTACGGCACCTTCGTCATCAGCCTCTCGGACAACTACCTTCGACCGATGGTCAGCGGACGAGAGGCGAAGCTGAACCCCGGAATCCTCGTCGTCGGCATCTTCGGCGGCGTCTACGTGTTCGGCTTCATGGGGCTGTTCTTCGGCCCCATCGTCCTCGGGATGCTCCGCATCCTGCTCACGGTGTTCGCCCGCGAGTACGCCGACATGTGAACGTTCGACGAAATTACTCCACGGAGTTGTTCGACCGCGTGTTTCCGTCGGATGACGACGAAACGGCGATTCCTCGTCGATTTCCGGTTCCGCGGTTTCCGGCGATGCGATTTCGGTCGCTCGAAATGAGGAGGATTCCGGCGTCTCGGCTGTTCACGAGCCGATTGTCGAGAATGGCGTTGCGGTCGCTCGACCGCAACCGGACGCCGACGGAGTTCTCACGGGCGACGTTCGATTCGATCGTGTTGTTCCGGGCACCGTCGGCGAGGTAGATGCCGTAGAATCGGTTCGAAACGCGGTTGTCGCGGATTCGATTGTCGCTCGCCGCGGAGAGCCACAGTCCGGCGATGTGGTTTCCGGTCGCCACGCTCCCGCGGACGGTGTTTCGGTTGGCACCAAGCAGGGCGACGCCGAACTCGTTTCCGCGCGCGACGGTGCCAACGACGGTGTTCCGGGTGGCTTCCACGAGTTGGATGCCGACCAAGGCGTTGTCGTTCACCGTGGTGTTTCGGAGGGTGTTGTTCGAACTGCTGCCGACGAGGAAGACGCCAGCCACGGCGTTCGAGCGGGCGACGTTGTCCACGACCTCGCTATCCCGAAACGAAACGAGGGACAGTCCGACGCGGTTGCGGGCGGTGGTCGTTTCGGCCACCCTCGCGTTCCGGGTTCCGACGAACCGGATTCCGTCGTCCCAGTCGGTCGCCCCAACGTTCCGGACTGTGACGTTCGATCCGCCGATCACGAGGACGCCGGAGGTACCGAACGCACCGACGCCGTCGACTCGGTGCCCGCGTCCGTCGAGCGTCACGTCGTTCGCCGTGATTCGAAGGCACGTACCGACCGTCACGTTTCGGATATCGCCGGTGATCGTGTAGCGTCCCGGCGACGAAATCGTCGTACAGCTGTCGATTCTCGTGCCGTCAGCGGCGTTTTCCTGCCCCGCAGCGGGGCGGACTCCAGCACCTGCGGTGAGGGAGACGACGACCAGCGAAACGATGAGTAGCGTCGTGAGTAGCCTCGAAACGTCGCGGCGCATGTCAACACACTCGCCGTGCTCACGGTTCGTTATTTGCTCGTCTCCCTCGGACAAGCGTTCGTTGCACTCCGGTTGCGACGACAACCCCGTCCCGAATCACGGCCGTAATCGCTGGAGGAGCGGAATCTCCTCGATCTTCTCCTCCGGAAGTACCCCCCAGTCGATATCGTCCGGTCGCTCGGCCGTCGTCTCCGTCCGGACGACGCGCTCGGGCGTCACCACGACGTCCATCGGCACGTCGTGGGGTTCCGGCGCTGGCGCGTCGTCGACCAGTTGTACTTCGTGGACCGTCGTCGCGATCGTCGTGTCGTCGTCCGCCGCCCCCAACGCGTGCAGGACGGCGAATTCGAGGTCGCTGTATCCCTCTCCCTTTCCGATCCGGGTTCCCTCCTCCGTCACCGCCACGCTCCCGGAGACGATGAAATCCACGTGGGGAACTTCGTCCGGTGCGACGGGTTCGGCGTAGCCGTCCATCTTCGACACCGTCGCCGCGGCGTCCGTGTCCTCGATTTCCGCCGGGTCGAGTTTCATGAACGGCTTTTCGTCGCGGAGCCGTGGTTGGGCCATGTAGACGACTTTTCCCTCCCGGAGCGCCCGCCGTCGAACCGGCAACTGCGGCGCGTCGGGATTCGCCTTGATGACCGACGCCTCCTGCCACTCCGGAAGTTCGGCAAGTCGGTCGGCCGCCTCCTTCGCGCCCGCGAAGTTCGGAATCCGACCGTGTGGAGGGAACGGAAACCGAGCGATTCCCTCGTCCTCCAACTGCGTCCAGATTCGGTCGCGGAGGTCGGCTTTGTCCATAGGGAGAGTGGTTCGTCACGACGACTTCAACGCAACGCTTGGCTGGCCATGAGGGATCGGACGAGGTGGAATAGTTGAATAG
>NZ_JBAWAC010000414.1:0-2345 GCF_049589095.1 Haladaptatus sp.
GGTCGGACCCGGCGTCATCGTGAGCGTGTTCTCGTCCATATGGTTCCTCTGCGTTCGCGGTCGGATAAACCGTTCCCGTTTCACGGACCTGGGTCCGGTTATGCAGACGTGCGACAACGTTCACCTCCCGAACCGAATTAACGATATTTATAATTATTATCCAACTTTTCACTCGTGAGCAAAAAGAATGTAGTTATTCGTCAGGGATATCCAGACAGGAGGCACTCGTCTTGGAAAACGCTACGAGAGATACCGGAACGAATCGATTTATCTACATAACCGCCGCGATTGCGGCGCTAAACGGGTTGTTGTTCGGCTTCGATACGGGCGTCATCTCGGGAGCGCTGTTGTACATCGACAACAGTTTCGGTCTCACCCATCTCATGCAGGAGATCATCGTCAGCCCCACGCTCGTCGGCGCGATAGTCGGAGCGGCCGCCGGTGGGCGGTTGGCGGACCGATTGGGACGACGACGGCTCATGGTCGCCGGAGCGTGCGTGTTCTTCGTCGGATCGGTCGTGATGGCGTTCGCACCCAACGTGCCAGCGCTCGTGGTCGGGCGTCTCGTGGTCGGGTTCGCCATCGGGGTCGCATCGATGGTCGGACCGCTCTACAACTCCGAAATCGCGCCGCCGAAGATCCGTGGGTCGCTGGTCTCGCTCAACCAACTCGCGGTGACGTCCGGTATCCTACTCGCGTATCTCGTCAACTACGTTTTCAAGGGACCGGGCGGTTGGCGCTGGATGCTCGGATCCGGCGTCGTTCCGGCCGCGGCGCTCGCGCTCGGGATGCTCTTCATGCCGGAGAGTCCGCGCTGGTTGGTCGAGAACGGACGCCTGGACGAAGCCCGGTCGGTCCTCTCACGAACACGTTCGGAGGATCGTATCGAGGAGGAAATCGAGAACATAGAGGAGACGGCTCAGGTCGAAGAGAACGACGCCTCGACCCTGCTCGAATCGTGGATTCGTCCCGCGCTCATCGTGGGCGTCGGTCTCGCCGTCCTTCAGCAAGTGACCGGTATCAACACCGTCATCTACTACGCGCCGACCATCTTCAAATCGACCGGGTTCGGGGCGTCCGCATCCCTGCTCGCCACCGTCGGCGTCGGGCTGGTCAACGTCGGCGCGACGATCTGTGCGGTGCTCCTCGTCGACCGCGTCGGCCGTCGTCCGCTCCTGCTCGTCGGACTGACCGGAATGGTGCTCGCGCTCGGCGGGTTGAGCGCCGTGTTCTTCCTCCCCGGCCTGTCGGGTGTCGTCGGCTGGGCCGCCGTGGGCAGTCTGATGTTCTACGTCGGCTTTTTCGCCATCGGAATGGGACCGGTGTTCTGGTTGCTCATCTCCGAAATCTACCCGCTGCAAGTCCGCGGGTCGGCCATGGGCGTCGTCACCGTCGCCAACTGGGCCGCGAACCTCCTCGTCTCGCTGACGTTCCTCACGCTCATCAACGGCGGGACGTTCTCCGGGGTCGAGTTCGGCGGCATCGGACAGACGGGGACGTTCGGGCTGTACGCCGTCTTGAGCCTGTTCTCCCTGCTGTTCGTCTACTGGAAGGTTCCGGAGACGAAGGGTCGTTCGCTCGAAGAGATCGAAGCCGACCTGCGCGGCGGCACGAGCGGGAAGTACGCCGATGCGAGCGGGGAGACGGCCGAGAACGCCGACTGAGGTTCATCAGCTCCGAACTCGTGTCGGATCATGCGAACGATTAACTGTCAGCACAACTCATTTTCATGGGATGTCTCGCCCTTCGACGCTGGCTGCCCGTATCCGGCGGGCCGTGAGAAAAATCGGCGTCCCCATACTGCTGGCATACGTCTTTTTCGGGATGGATTGGCCGGTTCCAAACCTGGTGCTGCTGGGACTCTATTTCACCCTCATATTTTTCGTGCTCGATTCGAATCTCGTCCAGTATCCGCGCTCTACGGTCGGCATCGAACGCCGAGTGGACACGGAACCGGTGGACGAAGATACCGACTGTAGCGTCTGTGATTCGACCGTCGAGACCGGACAGCGACGGACGTACACGAAACAGGCGGTGCTGTTCGGCGTTCCGCTCTGGACGATCGACGGGGGAGAAAACGACTACTGTTCGTCCTGCATCGACGAGACTTCCGAGGCGAAATTCTCCAGTCAGCAAAATCGGAACGAGGAACGGGAACCCGAATTGAACTGACTGAACGGAACTGGAACCGACCTGACCGACTCAGTCGAGATACTGTCCCGCGAGCAGATCGACTTCTTCCCGCGTTTCTTCCGGAATCGCTTCCGTCGGGGTGTTGACTGTGCCTTCGAGGGCGTGGCCACAGTCACACTCGCGCTCGTCCGGCATCGACCGGATCGCGTGTT
>NZ_JBAWAC010000415.1:0-2341 GCF_049589095.1 Haladaptatus sp.
GCTCTTGTGTGCGAACGAGACGCAACGCGTCTCGTCAACGCCGTCATCGTCTTTCGTCCGTGTGATATCGCCGGTCCGCAGGCCCACGCCACCGGTAGCTATCTGTTTCTACGTCGTGTAAACATTGGGAATGGATCGGTACGAGATCGAAGGACACGAAGTCCACGAATCCGAGGTCAAACCCACCGGCAACGGTGCTCACGTCCTCGTTCCGAAGCGATGGCGAGGTGCCACCGTCAAGGTCGTTCGCGTCACTGATCCATCCGATGACGAGTAGACTATGCGCTACAACTACAGGTATCGGCTCAAACCATCCGAGGAAGTCCACGAGCGGTTAGCGTGGACCGTCGATACCTGCCGGCAGGTCTACAACCACTTTCTTCACCGACTCAACCGAGTAGACGGCACGTCCGCCTACTCCGAACAGTCGCTCCTTCCCGACCTCAAACGCGAGTGGCCCGACCTGAAAGACGTTCACTCAAAAGTCCTTCAGAAAGTCGTACAACGTCTGTACGACAACCTCTCGACGCTGAAGGGGAGGAAGGACAACGGCTACCGCGTCGGCGAACTTCGATGGAAGGCCCCGCAGGAATATCGCTCGATCAAGTACAGCCAAACCGGCTTCAAGCTCAACATCACGAGCGGTCGGCCTGTACTCACTCTTTCCAAGATCGGCGACGTTCCGATGATCTACCACCGCGAGGTTCCCGACGACGCGACGATTAAGGAGGTCGTCGTGAAGCAGGAACCGACCGGCGAGTGGTTCGCCGTTCTTGGGATCGAAACCGAGGACGACGCGCCACCGAAGCCCGAGAACCCCGAAAAGTGCGTCGGGATCGACGTGGGTATCCTGAAGTACGCCCACGACTCCGACGGAACCGCCGTCGAAGGTCTCGATATCTCGGACGAACGCGAGCGGTTGGAACGCGCACAACGGAAGCTCTCGCGGAAGGACCACGGCTCGGCGAACTACTGCACACAACAGCGGGTCGTCGTCCAACGCCACGCCGACCTGAAGCGAAAGCGTCGGGACTTCCTTCACAAGCTCTCGGCGTACTACGCTCGGGAATACGACCTCGTTGCGGTCGAAGACCTCGATGCTAAGGGGCTGATGGAACTCCCATCGAACAGCCGAAATCGCGCCGGTGCAGCGTGGGGCACGTTCCTGCGAATGTTGGAGTACAAGTGCGACCGCGAGGGAACGCATTTCGTCGCCGTCGATCCAAGGGGAACGACAAAGGAATGTTCCCACTGCGGCGTTTCGACCGACAAGCCGTTGTGGGTGCGCGAACATTCGTGTCCCTCGTGCGGGTTCGAGGCGGACCGCGACCTCAACGCGGCGTACAACATCCGTTCACGCGGACTCTCCGAAGTAGGGGTGGTTCACCCCGATTCAATGCCTGCGGAGACTGCGCTCCCTGTGGGAACCGATTCGGTTCCTGCACAGCGCGTCATCGAAACAGGAAGCCCCGTCCTCAGCGAGGCCGAAAGGCCGAGCAGGGCGGGGTAGTTCACGGTACCGGTGAAGGACAAACCGCGAAGGTGGCTGATCGCATCGGCGACAGGCTCACCGCGAACGGTCACGAGACGATGACGGTCAATGTGAAGGAGATCAGCCCCGATCTCGATATCGACGACTTCGACGGCGTTCTGGTCGGCGCGTCGATCCATATGGGCAAACAACAAAAGGCAGTTCGTAAGTTCGGAAAGGCCAACCGCGATGTGTTGGTGCCGAAGCCAACTGGTTTCTTCCAGGTCTCCGGTGCGTCCGGAGAGGAGACCGAGGAGGGAGCAGCCGAGGCGGCTGGATACGTCGACGAATTCGTTGAAGCCACGGACTGGCGCCCTGACCGAATCGGCCTCTTTGGCGGTGCGCTACGATTCTCTGAGTACGGCTTCCTCATGCGAGCGCTGATGAAACGCATCACCAGGAAAGAGCACCCTGAGGTGGACACGTCAGGCGACGTCGAATTCACCGACTGGGAGTCGGTCGAGGCGTTCGCCGACGATTTCGCTGCGTTCGTCGAGGAGCGGTTCGACGAGTCGAGCGACACAAGCTGAGAGGTGTGGGTGTGGTAGTTTCATTCACACATCAACTCGACAGAGATACAAGACGAGCGCCTCGGGAGTTGACTCCAAGGCAGTTCTGCCGTATGAAGCTCGGTAGTGAACGAGTCATCCCTTTCCGGGTCTCTCGGGAAGGTTGCTCGTCGCACCGAATCGGGAAAGGACCCGCCGCGGGAGTTGACCCCTCGTGCTGCCCGTCACTCACCAGGCCACTCGGGTTCACGCTTATACAGAATCGAGGAGAATACCTGACCCTTTAGGGTCAGGATGAATC
>NZ_JBAWAC010000416.1:0-3359 GCF_049589095.1 Haladaptatus sp.
GATCAGTTCCGGCCCGCTGATCCCGTCCGGGACTCCGGGGTAGTTCTCCACGTCCGTCGTGAGCGTCAACTGTCCGCCGGGTTCGTCACCCTGCAAGACGAGGGGGTCGTTGTTCGACCGCGCGGAGTAGATGGCCGCGGTCAGTCCCGCGATTCCGCTTCCGGAGACGATGAGTTTGCGGTGTTCGACGTCCTCTTCACCCCCGTCAGCGATGGCGAGTCCGAGTTTCTCGTCCAGTTTCCCTTCCTGTTCGAGCGCGCAGGTCTCGTCCCACCCACCGATGAGTTCGTCGTCGACGAACACCTCCGGCGCAGTCTTGCGCCCGTCCGCGCGTTCGACCATCTCCTCGAACAGTTCATCGTCGCCTGTGACGTTGTACGTCTCGTACTCGACTCCCTTCTCGTCGAGGAGGTCCTTGGCCTTCTCGCAATACGAACAGTTCTCCTTGGTGTACATCTCTACCCGAGGCTCTTCGGTCATGGTGCAATATCACTCTTCGTAGTGTATTTACCTTGCGCTGTCTCCCCTGCTTTCCGGTTTCACGGACGGTGTCGCAGGCCTTACCTTCGCACCCCACCACGGTTCGGTCATGCCTGCAGATCTGGTCGAAAAGACGAACCGGTACGAACGCCTGTTGTCGGAAGCGCTCGACGCCGCCGAGATTTCGGCACCGACCGACACGCCGATGGGTGAGGCGGCGCTCGACTGTCGGGAGATGGCGCAGTCGTATCTGGACGACGGGAGACACTTCAAGGAGGACGACGACTTCGTCAACGCGTTGGCGTCGTTTTCCTACGGCCACGCGTGGTTGGACGCAGGCGCACGGATCGGAATCTTCGATGTTCCCCGCGAGGGGCACCTGTTCACGATGTGACGATCTCTGATTAGTAGGGCGATGCGCTTAGGTGGAAGGGGTGTATCGGTCCGGTGTAATGGAGGGCGTTCTCTGGTACGTGCTCACCGGAACTCGCGGCGGAGCCAATCGTGTACGATTGGTTCGGGCGCTAGACGAGCGACCACGGAACGCCAACCGACTGGCGGAGGACTTGGACCTCGATTACAAAACCGTTCGTCATCACCTCGACGTGTTGATGGACAACAGCATCGTCGAGAACAGCGGCGACGATTACGGAGCGGTGTACTTGTTGACCGACCAAGCCCGACAGCACTGGGAGACGATCGAGGACATCATGGAGAAGATGGACTGAGTATGGCCGAATCTGGGAAAGCATATATGCGAGAGCGATCACAAGGGAGGTACGACGGATGGGAATCTGGATAGACGTCGCACGGGTTTCTACGGCCCTCAACGTGGTGTTGCTCCTCGGCTTGAGCTACGTCTGGTTGGACAACTACCGACAGTTCCGTTCGAAACACACGCTCGGCCTGTCCGTGTTCGCCATCCTCCTCCTCTGTCAGAACGCGCTGGCGGTGTACATCTACTCGTGGGACGAGACGCTGTCCCATTGGTTCGCAACGGCGGTGCCCGACATCGCGTGGCAAGCGATGCTCGCGCTCCATCTCCTCGAATTCGTCGCACTCGTGTTTCTCACGTGGGTCACGTGGGACTGATGTTTTGACCCTTCCTTGTCGGAATAGATGACCATTTATCGCGGTTTAGCCACTCCATAGCAAGGGGCATGGCGTTCGTCGGTAACGTCCGTGACACACCGAACGCTTCGTTTCGGCGCTACAAGGAAGGGGGGACGATGAGCCAAAGCGGCAAACTGTGGTACGTCCTCTCCGGGAGTCGCGGCGGTGCTCGTCGGGCGGCCCTGCTGGAACAACTCGCGGAGGAGCCACGGAACGCGAATCAGTTGGCAACCGACCTCGATATCGACTACAGCACCGTCCGTCACCACCTCGATATCCTCGTCAAACACGAGCTCGCCGAAATCCGAACGGAGGAGTACGGTGCGACCTACGCACCGTCGGCGGAGGTCGAGCATAACTGGAACGAGGTCGAGACTATAATTCGAACCGTCTCGTGACGAGTTTTGACCCTCGTTCACGCTACTGTCGGCGAGTAGCTCGATTTTACCCGTCGACGGAGTGTATGTTCTACGGTATATTGTCACACGATACCAATAACCGCAATTTTTATGCCCGTCACGGCGGTTTGTCTACGTGCAATGGCGAAAGGTACGGTCACCTTCTTTAACGATACCGGCGGCTACGGGTTCATAGAGACGGACGACGCGGACGACGACGTGTTCTTCCACATGGAGGATGTCGGCGGCCCGGACTTAGAGGAGGGACAGGAAGTCGAATTCGACATCGAACAGGCAGACAAAGGCCCACGAGCGACGAATCTCGAACGGTTGTAATCGAATTTCGTCACGGGAGAGACGCGTAGCGACTGCTCTCTTTCGGGGGAGTGCCAAAAAGATTTTTCTCCTTTCCGACCGATATAGGCTGTATGGTGGAGACCTACGTTCGATTACTTTGTCCAGAATGCGGAAAACACTGGGAATCGGGACCGGACGAGCTGCCGGAACCGAAACGACAGTTCAACTGCCCTAACTGTCATGCAACCCGAGCGACATCGGAGTTCACGCGAACCGAGCGTGACCTCGAAACGCTCAAACAACTGCAGTAAGCCGACGTTGTAATCGACGAACGAACCCACTTTTCGCGACGACCCTTTTTCGCTGATACGGTTCCGGTACTCACGGTATGCCCGCCTAACGCGGTCCCGACCATGAGTCGTTTCACCGTATGGGTGACTCTACTACCGCCCGTAATCGGACATGTCCGGACGAGCGTATCGCCGCGGTACTGTATCTATTTTCGAAACGCTTCTGAAAACCCCCGAGAAACTGACTATACGGCGTGCTAACGGGACTCAAGATAGTAATATAACCCTGCAACCGTTATCTTCGTGTGCTTATGAAGAAGCAGGAGCTCATCCACCTTCACGGCCTGCTTGCGGAAGTTGGCACTCACTTTGAGAACCGGGACGGAGAACAGATTACGCTGGACGAGTACGACGCCCTTGGCGTACGACCGACATCTATTCACAAATCGAAAACCGATCACAAAGCGGCAGTGTTCGCACTGTCCGAGGCGATAACGTCGGGTATGGGTGAAACCGAACCCAAAGCGGTCGCACCACAAGCAGACTAAGACGCAGCGCGCCGATTCTCTCCAATAGTACCTTCCCCAGTAGCGACGCGTTTCACTACCGAATCCTCAACACGTATTTGTCAAATGTCGCTGTTTATCGGTTTCTCGGCACTGTCTAGTTACTCGACTTCGCACCTTATGCTGGCTAAGCGCGTATAGCTAGCGTGAATCGCTGATGCTTCCAATTACGTCGTTCTTGTCGTGTACCGAGCCAATCGACCGGCTCGAGTGTT
>NZ_JBAWAC010000417.1:0-4737 GCF_049589095.1 Haladaptatus sp.
CGGACTGCGACGGATTGCTCGAAGTTCGCTACGCCGACCACCCGACGTTCGACGATTTCGACGGACACGGCGTCTGGCGCTACGCCGACGCCCTGCCCGTCGAATCGGGTGTCAGCATCGAGGAGGGGAACACCCCACTGTACGAGGTTCCGACCATCGAGGACGAGACCGGCGTCAACGCGCTTCGAGTCAAACACGAGGGAATGAACCCGACCGGGAGTTTCAAGGACCGCGGCATGACCCTCGGCGTGAAAGTCGCCGAGAAACTCGGCGTCTCCCGACTCGCCTGTGCGAGCACCGGGAATACCAGCGCCGCGCTGGCCTGCTACGGCGCACGTGCCGGAACCGAGGTACTGGTGCTCCTTCCCGCCGGAAAAGTGGCCGCCGGGAAAGTCGCACAGGCCAGCCTCCACGGCGCGCGAATCCTCGAAGTGGACGGCAACTTCGACGACTGTCTGGACATCGTCTCCGAACTCGCAAATCGCGGCGAGGCGTACCTGCTCAACTCGCTCAACCCGTTCCGACTGGAGGGTCAGAAGACCATCGGACTGGAGATTATCGAGCAGTTCCGCGACCAGACGGGCGACCTCCCCGACAGAATCGTCCTCCCCGTCGGCAACGCCGGAAACACCAGCGCGCTGTTCAAGGCGTTCCGCGAACTCGTCGCCGCCGGGGAACTCACGCCCGACGAGGTGCCCGTGCTGACCGGCGTACAGGCCGAGGGTGCGGCCCCGATGGTCGAAGCCGTCGAGAACGACGCCGACGAAATCCGCCGCTGGGACGAAGTCGAAACCATCGCAACCGCCATCCGAATCGGCAACCCGGTCAACTCCCCGAAGGCGCTTCCCGCGATTCGGGAAACCGGCGGCACCGCCATCGCCGTCACCGACGAGGAGATAACCGACGCCCAGCGCGCGCTTGCACGGGACGGTATCGGCGTCGAACCCGCCAGCGCCGCGAGCGTTGCGGGACTACGAAAACTCCGCGAAGAGGGAGAAGTTTCGGCGGACGAGAACGTGGTTTGTTTGACGACCGGTCATCTCCTGAAGGACCCGGATGCGGCCGCCGCAGCGGGTGTCGAACCGGAACCCGTTCCAGCGGACACCGAAGACGTGTTGGAGATTTTGTGAGTGGCATCCGAAATCAGTCCAATCGTGCCAGCACGAACACGATACTCGCACTGACGAGAAGACACGCCAACAGTCCGGCGAACGCCGATTCGTACCCCGAGTTCCCCGCAACGTAACCGACGTACGTCGGCCCGAGGCTTCCGAAGCCGATGTAAACCGTCCGCGTCGCACCGAGGTCCCCACCCATGCTCCCGTCCGGAAACACGTCCATCAGGTGTGCCTGCATGGCCGGTGGGTAGGCCATCAATCCCGCCGCGAAGAGCGCCACGCTCCCGGCGACGGCGAGGGTGCTGTTCGCCATCACGAGGGCGGCGATACCGGCCGTCCCCACGAGGAGCGACCCGGCAGCGACGACGGGGCGGGAAATCCTGTCCCCGAGCGACCCCGAAATCGGCTTCACCAACGTTCCGACGATGAACAGCGCCGCGAACGCGCTCCCCGCGAGTTCGGGCGAGAAATCCTTCGCTTCCTGGAGAAACGACGGGAGAAATCCCGCGACGGACTGCCAGACGAACGCGTACAGCGAGTAGGCCACGAGGAGCGCCACGGTTCGACGGTTGGCAAAGCGGCGAGCGGTCGTCGTGATGTCCGCCACGACCGCCCGTCCAGCACCCGCGTCGATGGTCGGTCGGGTGTACGACTCCCGACTCCAGCGGTGGAGGAGGACGAGGGCCAGTACCGCCACCAACACGACGGGGACGAACGCGACCCGCCACGTTGCGACGGCGAGGACGGCCACCGCCAATCCCGCCGCGACGACGCCCCCCGAGTCGCCCGACGCGCCGTGAAGCCCGAACGCCTGCCCTCGGCGGGAGACGAACAGGTCGGAGACAAGCGCCCGTGCTGGCGTCGGATACAGTCCGGCACCGACGCCAGCGACGGCCATACCGACCAGAAAGACCGCGTAGGTCGGCGCGCCAGCGACGACCGTGAACCCGACGGAGAGGAGTGCGAGTCCGGAGACGAGCAGGGTCTTCCGCGAGAAGCGGTCGGAGAGCCGACCGCTCGGATACTGGCCGAGTGCGTACAGCGCCCAGAGCAGGGAGAGCGCCATGCCCGCCTGTAGTTTCGTGATGTGGAGTTCACCCATCACGGTCGGGAGCATGGGCGAGAGGACGAGCCGACCGGCCTGAATCATCATCCAGCCGACGGAGACGACGAGCAGCAACCGTCCAGAATACCCCGTCACGAGCCGTTCCTCGTGCGAAGTTCGTTCGTCAGGGGAGAGAGATTCGACGGAGCTCACGGTTCGACGGTGGAATGGCGGCTACTTGAGTCCGACTTTCTCGGCAGGGTGAACGGTCAGCAGGGTTCCGTTGCGATCACCATACCCGGTTCTGGTCCCGCTTTCGTATAAAAAAGTACCCGAAGATTCAGTTCCCGTTCAGCGCGATGTTCCGCACTTCGATGATGCGCTCGTCGGCTTCGAGCGCCTCCTTCGCCGCCGAGTTGATCTCGCTGTCGAGGTTGTACACCGACAGCGCCTCGCCGCCGTCGGTTTCGCGGGCGTTGAACATGCCCGCGATGTTGATGTCGTGTTCGCCGAGGACGGTGCCGACGAACCCGATGACGCCGGGTTTGTCCTGATTGCGGGCGACGAGCATGTGGCCGTGCGGGATGGCGTCCACGCGGTAGCCGTCGATGCGGACGATACGCGGGTCGTCGTCGGCGAAGAGGGTCCCTTCGACCGAGATGTGTTCGTCGTCGCTCTCGACCGTAACCGTGATGAGGCTCTGGAAGTCGGCGGCCTGGCGGGTCTTGCTCTCGGTGACTTCGACGCCGCGCTCCTCGGCGATCTGCGGGGCGTTGACGGCGTTGACCTGCCATTCGAGCGGTTCGAACACGCCCTTCTGGGCGCTCGCGGTGACGAGGTCCACGGTCTCCTCCGCGATGTCGCCCTCGTAGCCGATCTCGATGCGCTCGATGCGCTCGTCCAGCAGTTGCGTGGCGATTTTGCCCGCCGTCTCCGCGAGTTCGATGTACGGACGGACGCGGGGGAACGCGCTCTCCTCGACGGACGGCGCGTTGAGCGCGTTGATCACGGGTTCCTCACGGAGCGCGGCGAGCACTTGGTCGGCCGTGCTGGTGGCGACGTTCTCCTGTGCCGCCTCCGTGCTCGCGCCGAGGTGTGGCGTGAGGATGACGTCCTCCACGTCGAGCAGCGGGCTGTCCTCGGGGAGTGGCTCCTGAGCGAACACGTCCAGCGCCGCACCCGCGAGGATTCCGTCGTCCACCGCTTCCGCGAGCGCGTCCTCGTCCACGACGCCACCGCGGGCGCAGTTGATGAGGTAGCCGCCCTCGACCTGTGCGAGTTCCTCGGTGCTGATGAGCCCCTCCGTCTCCGGCGTGAGCGGCGTGTGCACCGTCAGGAAGTCGGCACGGGCGAGACAGTCGTCCAGATCCACCAGTTCCGCGCCGAGTTGTCTGGCGAGGTCCTCGCTGATGTACGGGTCGTACGCGACGAGGTTCATCCCGAGACTGTCGAGCTTCTTGGCGACTTCCTGCCCGACGCGGCCGAGGCCGACGATGCCGAGCGTCTTGCCGTTCAGTTCCGTCCCGAGGTAATCCCCCTTCGCCCACTCGCCGTCCTTGAGTCGAGCGTGGGCCTGCGGGATGGAGCGTGCGGCGGCGAACGCCATCGCCACGGAGTGTTCCGCGGCGGCGCGCACGTTACCCTCCGGCGCGTTCGCCACGATGACGCCGTGTTCGGTGGCGGCCTCGATGTCGATATTGTCCACGCCGATACCTGCGCGACCGACGATGACGAGGTCGGAAGCGGCCTCGAACACGTCGCGGTTCACGTCCGTCCCGGAGCGGACGATGAGCCCGTTGGCGTCGGAAACAGCGTTCAAAAGTGCGTCGCCCTCTACGTCGTAGGCCGTCTCTACCTCGTAACCGCTTTCTTGAAGTCGATCAAGACCCGCGTCCGCGATCGGGTCCGTGACGAGTACCTTCATTGCTGGAGAGAATACACCCCACACCCGTTAACCCTTTCTCTCACAGCGAAGATTGCCAATTTATTTTCCAATTTTTACTTTTGAAAATATATTGCCAAATGGTGCCGTAACCGCTGTCAGGAGGGGTTATTCGCTTCGTTCGTGTCCGCTCGATGTGGACCGTTCGGGATCGACACGTTCACACTTCCCGACAGATTCGACCGTTTCTTCGTCTTCACTGTTCTCATCGTTCCGGTCAGCCAAGAGCCTCGTGGATTCGTCAGCGAAACACTCCCGACAGTAGTCGTTGTGTCCGCTTTCGACCAGCGCGACCGGGACGCCATCGACGACGAGTTCCTTCACGAACCGCCGCCGAACGCCGTTTCCAACGTGAGTGCCACAGACGTCGCACTCCTCGTCACCGAGCGAGAGTCGCTCCGCCACGACGCGGCGGCCGATACCGTACCGACCCCGGTCGTAGGCGCGTTCCGCCCGACTGAGACGGTAGGACAGCAGCGCCGCCGGGACGAGAACGACGAGGGACAGGAGGAGGGCCTTCCAACTCACGAACGACCTGACGACGACGCCGAGGAGCACCGCGAGCGAGGCGAATCCGACCGCGACGAGGACCCACTTCGCCAATCGGGTCGTGGCGTCGTCCGTCATCAGGC
>NZ_JBAWAC010000418.1:0-5270 GCF_049589095.1 Haladaptatus sp.
ATTATATACTGCTCGTCAAGTATTGGCTGAGCTAGAACAGGGTGTCGAAGATGGGTACGGATTTTTAGAGCGGGCGCTTTCCGAATTGCCGCCTAAAACGGTTTCAAAGTCACTGGCTCGATTGGAATTTTAGCCCACGGAATTCGGAAAGACATGCTCTCGGTAAAAACCGCTGACGAGTGGTTTCGTGCATGGGTGGAAGACATCGGATACTACTCACCGGTCGATAGCGTCGAAGAAGTACTCTAACGACCTCTTCTACATCATCCGCAAAATGGCATTATTCCGGCGTCGGCACCGCGTCATCCCGTGCGACGGCGATGTCGAGGTAGGCGTCGGCTTGGTCGGCGTGAATCCCCTTGTCGATGAGACTGCGTTCCTCGTCGTACTGGACGAGTCCGGCCATCGCCAGTTTCGGCAGTTGGGTGTGCTGGAGGGACATGAGGACGTTGCGGCGGTGTTCGTCGGAGACGAGGTCGATGGATTTGTCCATCTCCCATGCGGCGACGGTGTCTACGATTGTGTCGAGGGTGACCGGCGTGTCCTCCGACCGCAGATTGTGAAGGATGTAGCGACTTCGACGGGACGCGAGGGCGTCGAAGAGGGCGTCCTGTGAAAGCGGTGGGACGTCCGTACTCGGCCCCGCTGGCGAGGCGGTGGCGCGTGAAGAACCACCGTCATCGTTTGTCGTCTGGTCTGCCATAAGGACTAGCACTCGTCGGACGAGGGTTACTCTGGTGGTTCAGTATTCAGGCTATTTATCTCCCTATCGATAATGAAGCTCAGTCGGCGGCGGGTTCCTGCACGTCACGAACGTACTCCGTGAAGTTCTCGAAGACGAGCTTTGCCTCGCAGGCCGCCGTGAAGTTCTCCTCGTTGATCCCGTCCAACACCTTCTGAAGGCGCTCCTCCGCGAGGTCCTTGCCCTGTGTGACCTCCTCTGCGGTATCGGTATCGTACTCGGGATGGAACTGGAGTCCGAACACGTCTCCCTTTCGGAAGCCGTGGTTCGAGTACTCGTTTTCCGCGATGGATGTCGCACCCGGCGGGAGTTCCGCGACTTCGTCCGAGTGGGTCGTGAACGCGGTAAACTCGCGGTCGATCCCCTCGAACAACACGGATTCGCCGGTGTGCTCGACGACTCGATAGCCGATTTCGTACTCGCCCATGTCACGGACGTCGCCGCCGAGAACGTCGGCCAGCAGTTGATGGCCGTAGCAGATACCGAGCATCGGCATTCCGGTCTCGATGGCGTCGTCCACCCACGATTTCAGGGGTGAAATCCAATCTTCGTCCCAGTACACCGACGACCGCGATCCGGAGATGACGGCCGCGTCGAAGTCGAAGCTGTCGGGAAGGTGGCGTTCGGTTGCGTCGAACTCGACGAGGTCCGCGTCGAGTTCGCGACGGAAGTTTCGCCGCGTGTTCGTATCGCCGTGTGCGGCGTTCAAAAATGCGATTCTAAGCCGACTCATTCGCCTACAGATAGCAACTCGACCCCTCAAATGCGTTTCGTTAGCGGGGATTTCGCCGCTGTCTATCCGCCCTCGGAGTTCCACGTCCCAAACCGTCGGCGTAGCTCACCCCGGTCGAGTTCGCCGCTCGAATACCGCGGAAGCGACGGGACCGATTCGATGGACCGTGGTACTTCGTGCGCCGCGAGTCGTTCCTCCGCGAACTCCCTGAGTTCACCCGGCGAAACGTCCCCGACGACGAGCGCCTTCGGTGCTATCCCTCCAGTCTCCGCGACGGTTTCGACGATGCCTGCCGCGCGAACGTCCGGATGTGATTCGAGCACCGTCTCGACTGCCCAGGGATGAATCGGTTCCGCTCCACTTTCGATGGCTTCGTCGTCGGCGACGAGGACGAAGCCGTTCGACTCGTTCGAATCCTCCGAGTCCTTCGGTCCACGTCGGAACACGTCGCCCGTCGGCACCCACTCGCCGAACGCCTCGCCGTCGAGGGACCCGCTGGCCGTCGCCGGACCGCTGACGAACAATTCACCGATCTCCTCGTCCGTTTTCGTCCCGTCTCCGATTCGAACCGCATAGCTCGGAAACGGATAGAGTGTCCCCTTCGATCCCGGCGACTCGCGGAGGACGTTCGGGCCCGTCTCCGGGCGGCCGTAGACGCGAAGCAGTGGAACCGGAAACGCTTCGCGCACGTCCGGCGGCACGTGGCCGCGGGTCGCCGCCCAGTCGAGCGACGAGCGGTTCGTCAGCGACCCTTCGTCGACCAGTTCGCGGAACTCGGTCGGACCGCCCTCCATGCAGGTCACGCCGTGGTTCTCGATCGCGAACAACGCGTCCGCCGGGTCGAACGCACGCCGGAGCACGACTCGGCCGCCGACCGTGAGGAGCGGAAGCGCGAAGCCGAGCAAACAATCCGGGAGCGACAGCGGGCGAACGGTGAGCGTACGGTCGTTTCTGCCGAGTCCCCAGCCAGCGGTGGCCGCGCGACAGTTCCATTCCACTGCCCGGTTCGACAGACTGACGACTCGCGTTCCGTCCTCGGTGTGAACCAGCAGGGCGGTGTCCCGACCGCCCCCTTCGTTCCCATCCCACTCAGCCGATTGGGCGTCGCTCGGCGTCACGCGGTCGAACTCCTCGAACGAACGGACGTCGAACTGCCGAACGAGATCGCGCTGTGCCGACTCGAACAGCACGAGGTCGGGATCGATTTGCGCCATCGGTTCCGAGACGGTAGCCGGTGTCAAATGATGTGAAACGGGTGCGAACACGCCGCCGACGCGGTGGACGGCGAACAGGAAAACCAGGACTTCGACGCGATTTCTGGAGACGAGGGCTACCCTATCCCCGTGTCCGACTTCGAGCGCAGTGAGTCGGCCCGCTGCCGTCTCGACGCGCGCTGCCAGTTCGGTATAGGAAACCCGCTCGTCCCCGTCCACGATTGCCGTCCGATCTCCCCACCGATCGGCGTGTCGCTTCGATGCGAGCGACATACATCCTCTGCGACGCGAGAAGGGTTAGCAGTTCGGGGCCGAATCGACGTTTCTCGAACCTATCATGTACCTGTCAGAAACATATAAAATAGGTTAATAAGCAAGTCACACAATGTCATTCACGGGCAAAATGACACAGGATAGTGAAACCGATATGGAGGACATTCTCGTCGAGTGTGATGAGTGCGGAAAGCAGGTACTCTCAGTTTATATCGAAGACGGGACGTGCGACGAGTGTCGGATCGAATAGTTTGGGATCGGTAGCAACGGGTTCGGTTCGACGCGTAACGGTTAGTCGAACGTCTCGTCAGCGTGTCGGGCGAGGAAGTCGAGCAGTGTGTCGTTGACCGCCTTCGAGTGCTCGACGTGAACGAGGTGTGGCGCGTCCTCGAACGTCACCAACTCGCCGCGTGGCAGTCCATCGGCCAGTTCCTTTCCGGCCTCCACGGGGATCACTCGGTCGTCGGTGCCGTGACAAACGGTTGCTGGCGTCGTGATTTCGTACAGTTCGTCGCTCACGTCGAACGCCTCCAGCGCCGCGAACTGGGCACGCTGGGCCGAAAGGGAGGCGTCGTCCGCGAGCCGCCACTCCACCACGTCCTCCAGTCCGGCCGCGAACGCTGCCTCGCTCACGGCCGGTCGGAGCGACTCGTGAAGCGCGTCGGGTGTCTTTTCGGCCAGCAGGCGGTCCCGAACGTCCGGCGCGAGGGAGGACCCGTTCGCCGCCGTGCCGATGAGCGTCAGCGTCTTCGCGCGCGAGAACTCCTTCGCGTAGTGGAGCGCGACCATCCCACCCAGTCCGGCACCGACGAGGTGGGCTTTTCTGACGCCGTGGTCGGCCAGCACCGCATCCAAGTCACCCGCCATCTCCGCAACCGAGGAGGGTCCGTCCGGCGCGTCGGACTCTCCCGTCCCGCGATGGTCCCACACCAGCGACTCGAACGGCCCGGCGATGGCGGCGTGTTGCCATCCCCACTGCCACGCGCCGTAGGCCACATCACCCACGAACGCCACCGTATCGTGTTTCGACGACCCGTCCGTCTCGTAGTAGATCGAAGTTCCGTCGTGTTCCGCAAAAGGCATCTCTGTCGAGTGTAGGTGGTTCGTGCGTTTCAAATCGTCCGTTTCGAACGCGACTAGAGATAGGTGTTGGTTATCTCTAAAATCGATTTTCCTTTCTTATTTTCTACGGACATGTGCTGGATGTCTGGTGGTATCGAGTCCGACTTCGACAGCAACCAAGTTGCTAGGAAGCAGACCCCGAAAGCCCTCGCCCGGTCACGCGAGCACTGCAAGCGTGACGTTGTCAGAGCAACGCTCCGACTGAACTCGCTACGAATCGGTGCGATTGGGTAGGTTGGGATTCCAGTAACCGAGCCGCATCATACCGCAACCGCAACGCACCACGAACCTCCCCAGCCGATTCCTCTCTGACGCTCGTCATCCCTCGCGCGCGTTTCTCGCACGCGCCACTCGGCCGGACGAACTGGCCGAGACGGACCAAATCGGAGCAAAAATCCCCTCTCCATCCTAGTCGTTGTCGAAAAAAACGAGACACTTTATCGGTCCCACAAAAATCTCCACCTCTCATGCAGGCGATCAAGGATAGCGTTCACGACTACGTGGAACTCCCGGCAGTCGCGGCGGCGTTGCTGGACACGGCACCCGTCCAGCGCTTGCGACACATCAAGCAGTTGAGTACGGTTCGGCTGGTGTATCCGTCGGCGAACCACACGCGATTCGAACACAGCATCGGCGTCACCCACCTAGCGGGACAGGCTGTGGACCGCCTCGGAATCGACGACCGCCGAGCGACGGCGGTGCAAGCCGCGGCCTTGCTTCACGACGTGGGGCACGGCCCCTACGGGCACCAGACCGAGGGCATCATCGAGCGGCGACTGGGCAGACATCACGACGAAGTTGGGGACCTGCTCGATCACGGGGAACTGGCCGCGGTGCTCGAACGCTACGACCTGAATCCGAATGAAATCGCCGCACTCGTCGCTGGCGAGGGCAAACTCGGCCAACTCGTGGCGGGCGAACTCGACGTTGATCGAATGGATTACCTCGTGCGCGACGCCCACCACACCGGCGTCCCCTACGGTACCGTGGATTACGGTCGCCTACTCAGTGCACTCCGGTTCGCGGACGGCAACCTCGTGCTGGCGGACGGAAACGTCCAGACCGCGGAAAGCCTCCTCGTCGCCCGCGCGTTGATGAACGCCACCGTCTACCGCCACCACGTCTCCCGAATCGCTGGTGCGATGCTGGAACGGACGAGCGAGCGACTGCTGGATTCGACGGAGAT
>NZ_JBAWAC010000419.1:0-5467 GCF_049589095.1 Haladaptatus sp.
GTGGTCGACGTGGCCGATGACGGCCAAGTTCTGGTGTGGTTTGTCGCTCATTGTATATCTCACGCGCAGATGCGCTCTGGAGGAATTATTTGGCAGAAGCGGTTAAAACCATTTCGATACGCTATGCGAGCCATCTCGCCGCCGTCTGGCGGTTAATGGCAACAGATGTCATGGTGAAAATGAACACGGGGGGCGGTTTATGATTCGCGTTCGAGCCGCGTCACGTCGGCCAGCACTGCCGTCGCCGTTTCGGGACCGCCCGCACCGCGTCCGCTGATGTTGAGTCGTCCGGCGTATTTCGTCTCGAATTGGACGATATTCCGGGTTCCGGACACCGCGAGCGTCCCGTTTTCGGGGACGAGACGCGGGCCGACGCTGACACCGTCCCGGGCGACTTCGCCGACCAGCCGAATGGTCCACCCGTCCTCGGCCGCCAGTTCGAGCGCACTCCCCGGCAAATCACGGATTCCATCGACGTCCGCGTCCGAAAGCGTGTGTCCACCGTCGAACAGTACGTTGGCGAGGATGGCGCATTTCAGTGCGGCGTCCGTCCCGTCGACGTCGAACGATGGGTCGGCTTCGGCCACTCCCAAATCCTGTGCTTCGGCGAGGACGTGTTCGTAGCTCAGTCGCTCGGTGGCCATCCGCGAGAGAACGAAGTTGGCCGTCCCGTTGAGCACGCCGCGAACGGCAGTGACGTTGTCCGCGCCAACGTCCTCGATGGTCGAGAGCACGGGAATCGCGCCGCCGACGGTCGCCTCGAACAGGAGACTTCCTTCGCTGTCGCGGGAGAGTGCGCGCAGCTCGTCGTATCGTTCAGCCACCGGTCCCTTGTTCGCCAGCACGACGTGACGGTCCCTGGCGAACGCTTCGCGTGCGTGACCGAAACCGGGCTGTGCATCGCCGAGCGTGGTCGGCGTCGCCTCGACGAGCACGTCGTACTCGCTTTCGAGTGCCGTTTCCGGGTCGGCATCCCCGACGGCTCCGTCGCTCTGCTTGCGCGCGAGCACCGACTCCACGTCGATACCGTCCGCATCCACGACGGCACCCGACGAATCCGCGAGCGCCGTCACCGTGTGGCCGTACTCGGCCGCCAGTTCGGCTACGGACCGACCGACGGCACCGGCTCCGAACACCGCGAGTTTCATGCTACCCCCTCCCCGTCCGTCAGCGGCTGGATGACGCGTAACTCCTTGTCACCGGCGATAGTGGCCACCGTGTCGAGAACGTCGTTCGTCTCGGTGGAATCCGTGGCGAGGCGCAGCCGAGCGCTCGACACGTCGCTCGTCCCTTCGGGGGCGGACAGCGAGATATCGACGACGGAAGCGTTCGATTCCGTCGTGATTCTGGAGAGCGTGTCCGAAACGTCGGTGTCGATGATATGCCCCGTGAGGATGACGGTGATCTCCTCGTCGTATCGTTCCGCACCCGCGCGAATGACGTTGATACTCGCGGTTCGAAGTGCCGCAACGATGGTCTCGAATCGGTTCGGATGACATTCGAAATCCACTTCGACCGGAATGTTGCCGCGTGGTGTGAGCGACCCGCGTTCGTGAAAGACACTGAGCAAGTTGCCACCGTGGTCGGCGATAGGTTTCAGGGCACGGAGCAGTTGACCCGGTTCGTCAGATAGTTCCAGTCGAACCGTGTATGCTTGGACGCGCCCCTCGTCGTGATCCGCCATGATGACTGGAGTGGGGTGATGGAGGAGTATAAGCCTTCAGACGGTCGCAAAATTATCCAATCGCAAGCGGGGAACGGGATGCAACGGAGAAAAATGGTGCGAAACCGCAGTTAGTCATTGCCTATGCTACACGTTAACGGGATCGTAGTAATACCGATGGAGCGTGAACCGATGAACCGGTGATAGGAAATGAGATTTACTGATGCGGTCCGTGCGAGTAGTTCCGGTACGAGTCGGAAGCAGGATCACGTTTGTGCATTCTGCCAGACGGCGTTCGACAGCCAGAACCGGGTGTGCCCCATGTGCGACGCGGAGATCGTCTTCCGGGGGGACCGGTAGCTGTTCGCGACTGTAACTGACGACACCGTCTCACCGACCTGAAAACGCTCGGCGAGCGATGCTAGCGATTCTAAGCCAGTGCAGTGAGACGGCAGTGATTCTACGTGGCGCGATATCCATCGAGCAACGGAGCAGAGCGTCGGCTCCTCGGTTCGTGACTACACGAAAGAAAGGACGTTCGAGGGGATTCCTCGATTAGAAGTAATCGACGGCCTGCGGGAGTTCCAACTTCATGCCTTTGCGCTCTCGGATTTCCATGATGGTCTCGCGCTGGAGGTTGTCCGCCATAAAGCGGAACCCGGCGTTCTCCGTGTTCCACGACGCACGACCTTCCGTCGCACTGCGGATGTCCGAGGAGAACCCGATCATCTCGTCGACGGGCGCGATACCCTCGACGACCATGAGGTCACCCTCTTGGTACCTGTCGTCCACGCGGCCACGGCGACCCTGAATCTCGCCGGACGCGGCACCCATGTGGTCGTTCGGAACGTCGATACGGACGTTCTGAATCGGTTCGAGGAGTTTGACGTGACCGTGGATGAGTGCGTTGTGCACTGCCTGCCGGACCGCAGGGATGACCTGTGCCGGACCACGGTGGATGGTGTCCTCGTGGAGACGTGCGTCGTTGAGTTTGATGAGCGTTCCCTCGACGGGTTCGCCAGCGAGCGGACCGTTGTCGAGCGCCTCTTCCAGTCCTTCGATGACGAGTTCCATCGTCTCGTTCAGGTGCTGGATACCTTTCGTGTTGTCGATGAGGATGTTCGACCCGTGAATCTCCTCGACATTCTGGCTGATATCCTTGTCCATGCCAGCCTCTTGGAGCACTTCACGGCGCTCCTGTTCGGGCATGTCCATCGAGACCTCCCCGAGTTTCAGTTTCTCGACGATATCGTCCGACAGCGGTTCAACCGTGAGGTAGAACCGGTTGTGGCGGTTCGGGGAGATACCTTCGACTTCGGTGGTCGCTCCCTGGACCTTCTCGCGGAAGACGACGATAGGCTCACCAGTCGTCACCGGAATTCCCTGGTTGCGCTCGATACGCTGGGTGATGACTTCGAGGTGGAGTTCACCCTGTCCGCTGATGAGGTGTTCACCCGTGTCCTCGTTGATGTCGATCTGGATGGTCGGGTCCTCTTTGGAGACCTGTCGAAGCGTCTCGATGAGTTTCGGCAGGTCGTCCATGCTCTTTGCCTCGACGGACTTCGTGATGACGGGTTCGCTGATGTGTTCGATGGACTCGAACGGCGTCATCTCCACGCTCGATACCGTCGAACCGGCGATAGCGTCTTTCAGACCGGTGACGGCCGCGATGTTCCCGGCAGGGACGCGCCCCACTTCCTCGCGTTCGCCACCCATGTAGATACCGACGCTTTGGACGCGGTTCGTTCCGGCGGTTCCCGAGACGTAGAGGTCTTGACCTTTCTCCAGCGTTCCGGAGAAGACACGACCGGCGGCGATTTCGCCAGCGTGCGGGTCGATACCGATGTCGGTGGCCATCAGGACGACTTCGCCGTCCGGGTCCACGAGTCGCATCTGCTCGGCGAGTTCCGACTCGTCGTCACCACGCCAGACGCGCGGGATACGTCGCGGTTGCGCCTCGATGGGGTCCGGGAAGTGTTCACAGACCATGTCGAGGATGACGTCCGACAGCGGCGTTCGCTCGTGGAGTTCTTGACGCTTGTCGTTGCGTTCGAGGTCCATGATGTCCCCGAAGTCCATGCCCGTCGCTTGCATCGACGGCATGGAGACACCCCACTTGTAGAGTGCCGACCCGAATCCGACGGTTCCCTCTTCGACGGAGACGGTCCAGTCGTCCACGTCGTCCATGTCCTCGGTCATACCGCGGATCAGCTCGTTCACGTCGTCGATGACGTTGAGCAGGCGGCGTTGCATCTCCTCGGGACCCTCTTGGAGTTCCGAGATGAGTCGGTCCACTTTGTTGATGAACAGGGCTGGCTTAACGCCCTCACGGAGCGCCTGTCGGACGACGGTTTCCGTCTGCGGCATTGCGCCTTCGACAGCGTCCACGACGACGAGCGCACCGTCGACGGCACGCATCGCACGGGTCACGTCGCCACCGAAGTCGACGTGGCCCGGTGTGTCGATGAGGTTGATGAGGTGGTCTTTGTCCTCGTACTCGTGGGTCATCGAGACGTTCGCCGCGTCGATGGTGATACCGCGTTCCTGTTCGTCCTCCTCCGTGTCCATCATCAACTGGGTGGCTTCGCCTTGGTCGGCGATCATGCCCGCACCAGCGAGAAGGTTGTCCGTCAGTGTCGTTTTACCGTGGTCGACGTGGGCGGCGATAGCGATGTTCCGAATCTGCTCCGGCTTGTCCATGAGCCGCTCACACTGTTCGACGATCTTCTTTCGTCTACCCATATATGGGTGTCTCTACCTGTACGAGGTTGAAAAGCGTAGTGTTTTCCCGCCCGCAAAACGGCTGGAAACGGCCCATTACCCTGCCAAACAGTCACATATGGCACAAGAGTAATGGCCATTCAGAGCGTGACAACAACACGCATGGATATTCGAGTACACGGTTCTACGTCCCCCAACCCATTCCTCAGTGCTTCCGACCTCTTCGAAACCGAACTCGACCTCGAACGACCCGTTCACGTACGTGTGCGTGACGATCCGGACGAACGAACGTGGACCGCACACCCCGACGGCCACCACGTCCTCAACATCTCCCGGCAGGCCGCGACCAGCGTGATGGCCCGCGAACTCGCGCTCCACGAGTACTCGCACATGGCCCGCAACGAGCAGTCCCACCCCTCGCACACCCAATCGACCGCCGAGGCGTTGTTCCTCGCCTTCGCGGGTCGGTCGGTCGAGCGTCGGAAACTCACTCACTGCTATCAGATCGCCAATCACATGAAGGACATCTACGCCGACGACATCACGCTCGATCTCGGTCCGAGCGACAAACTCGTCACCTTCCTCGAATCGCAACTCGCGGCCGCGGTCGCCGACCGCCCGCAACGACTTCCGGGCCGCCGACTGACCGCGACCTCCGACCCCGAGATGACGGCCGTCAACGCCGCGTTCGCGCTCGCCATGGTCGAGCGCCACGACCTCGTCGCGCGGGACCACCGCCTCTACGACCTCGCCCGCACCGCCTCCCGTGACGCCCCGTCCATTGACGTACAGGGGTTCAAATACCGCTTCCTCTCACTCGGCGACGACCCCACCGAAAGCGAGTACCGAAAAGCGCTCGTCGACGCCGCCCGTGAATACGTCCTCGGTGGCGAAGAAGGTGGTTCCGAACAAGCGGCGGACTAGGGAGTTCTGGTTTTGATTGCTCTGCGGTCGTCACGACTGGAAAGATGACGGCGAACGCGACGAAAGGAGCGTCCGTTCGAACTCGTCACTCAAGGAGCGATAAACGAGAGAATATCCGGGAGAAATTTAGCGGGCCGCGGCGGCGACGCGCTCTTTCTC
>NZ_JBAWAC010000420.1:0-4711 GCF_049589095.1 Haladaptatus sp.
TGATTTGAGGTCATCCGCCGTAATCTCAGCGTCTGGTTCGTTGAGTAGCACAACTGAATGAACCAGACATCTCTTCAATCAGCTACTGATTCAGCCGTGACGCTACAGCGGGGAAGTACCTACTGTGAAGTCCGGGACATCAGTTACACACTGGATCGCGTTGCGACGGACCTCGCCGAGGAACGAGAGGAATTCGGGTTGACACCTGAACAACGCGAGACGCTGATGCTGGCACTCGAACGGGATTACTTCGACGTTCCGCGCGGCGTAACCCTCGGCGAACTCGCGGACGAACTCGGCGTCACCCAGCAGTCGGTATCCGAACGTGTCCGACGTGGAACCGGAAGCGTCCTCGAAGCGGTACTCCTCGAAGCGAACGGTCGGGACACCGGGTCCACGTAAAAGTGGGCTGTAATAACAGGCAGCATTGCTATCCTTACTACTCCGTTTTTCGAGAATACGATGGCCGAAATGCGAGACGACCGACAATCGAGCGGGACCACAGCACCCCCATGCAACCCGACTACGACGTTCGGCGACGCGGTCGGGATGTTCGGATTGGGTGTCCTTCTCCGTTTGCCGACGGAGTTACACGAGACACTGGCGGCCGAGTCACGACGGGAGGTTCTCGCGTATCTGTACGGCCTCGACAGAGAGGTTCCCGTTACCGAGATGGCAAATTATCTCACGGCGACAGGTATCGAACCCGACCAACGCCGGGCAAGGACGATTCTCAACCACGCACATCTGCCCAAACTCGACGATTCCGGGTTGATTCGGTGGGACCGAGAGGACGAGACGATACGGCTTTCGGTCGCCGATACCGCTCAGAACTGATAGCGGCGCTCGTCGTCGCGTTGGGGAAGCTGATTTGCACCGGTCATTTCTTCGAACGTCATGCCCGAGAGATACTCGTCGTAGGTCACGTCGTACGTGCTTCGGAGATGGAAGTCGAGCGTTCCGGATTCGACCGTCGTCTGAAACAATCGGTGAACGGCACGTCGGATGATCTCCGCGGAATCGTCGGTGTCGAACGCGGTGCCCAGCATGGCGAGTTCGTTGCGCGTTTCACGGTCGAGGGAGACGGAAAAGTCCTCGTCGAGCGACGAGTAGGTGGCTCGAACGTCGTCGTTCAGGTCGTCCAGACTCATTGCCGGGTGGTTGTGCGGTAGCGGGATACGGCTTTCGCTCTAGAACGGTTCGTCACAGCACCGACACTCGTCCCGGCTAGCGAAGTTGCGAGCGCTACAGTTCCCACAGACGATGTAGTGATAGGACTGTGGACTCGATTCGCGCGCTGAGCGCTGTCCTCGGTGTTCTTGAAGCGACATACCGGCACCTGCGAGCATGAACGTACACCCGACGGCGATCCACACGGACGGACTGCGGGCGAACACGAGTGGTGCCGCTGGCGCGACGATGATGCCGACGCCGATGAGGAAAAGTGTGGAGGGACGTACGTGCATCCAGCGAAGATTAAGACGAACGTGCAATAAGCCTTCAGATTAACTCGGCCGTTTGGTACCTGGTGTCGTGGAGCGCCCCGTGACAGCCGAAAAGCTCTCACACGTTTCGGTGTTCCCTCTCGAAAACCGCTATCCGTAAACCGTCGCCGTCCAAAACCCCACTGATGACCGAAACGGCGCCGTCGATCCCCGACAGAGACGCGGTACGCGACGCCCTCGTTTCGTGGTACGAGGACGACCATCGGTCGTTCCCGTGGCGCGAAACCGACGACCCATACGCCATCCTCGTCTCCGAGGTGATGAGCCAGCAGACGCAACTCGGCCGCGTCGTGACGGCGTGGGAGGCGTTCCTTGACCGCTGGCCGACCCCGGAGGACCTCGCGGCGGCCGACCGCTCGGACGTGGTCGGCTTCTGGTCCTCCCACAGTTTGGGCTACAACAATCGCGCGAAGTACCTCCACGAGGCCGCGAACCAAGTCATTGAGGAGTACGACGGCACGTTCCCCGAGACGCCGGACGAACTCCAGAACTTGCAGGGCGTCGGGCCGTACACCGCCAACGCCGTCGCTTCGTTCGCGTTTAACAACGGCAACGCGGTGGTCGATACCAACGTCAAGCGTGTGCTGTACCGGGCGTTCGACGTGCCGGACGACGATTCGGTTTTCGAGGAGGTCGCAAGCGACCTGATGCCCGACGGGGAGTCCCGCGTCTGGAACAACGCCATCATGGAACTCGGCGGCGTGGCCTGCGAGAAGACGCCCTCCTGTGATACCGCCGGTTGCCCGTGGCGCGAGTGGTGTCACGCCTACGAGACGGGCGATTTTACCGCCCCCGACGTACCTACCCAGCCCAAGTTCGAGGGTAGCCGTCGGCAGATGCGCGGCCGCGTGGTCTCGCTGTTGAAGGAGTACGACGAACTCCCGCTCTCGAAACTCGGCCCGCGGGTGCGAATCGATTACGGCGGCCAGTACGGCGAGGAGTGGCTCCGGGAACTGTGTTCGGATTTGGAAGGCGATGGGTTGGTGGAGTTGGAGGAGCGCGAGGAGTGGGTGGCACGACTTCGAAGATAGACGTTACTCGTAGTACGCGTCCAACCGGTCGCGAATCACGGCGACTATTTCACGCATCGTTTCTCTGTCCTCGAAATACACGCGTTCCGGCGGGTCGGACACGAGCGGCGACAGTTCGGACAGAACACGGGTTACTCCGTCCGTCGGTTGTTTCGCCTTCCAGTCCAACGAGAGCGACAGTGTCTCCGGATTCGCTTCGATTCGGCGAAGCTCCGTGAGCCGATAACAGCCACGCTCTCGAAGGCCCCCGCCGCGAACGCAGAGGACCATGCCGCTCAGCCGATAGGTTCGGTCGCCAGCGGACCACTCGATATCCGGCGTCAATGGCAGAGCGGTGGCTTGTTTTCCCGCGAGCGCATCGTCCACCGCCGCGACGAACGATTTGTCCGGTGGCTCCAGTTGGTAAATCGAATGATGCGGCACGGCGAAAAGCAGAGGTTCGTCACCGATGGTGAGGATCAGCGTGTGGAGGAAGAAGGCTCCACTGTTGCCATCCTCCAGCGACCACAGCTTTTCGAACGCTTCCGACCGTTCGGGAAGCGCTCCGTGATACCACGCACCCGGATGGCGGTCGTCACACCACGAGAGCGAGTCACGCACTTCCTCCCACGTCGCTCGACAGCGCGGCGCGTCGGGTAGCCCCATTTCGAGTTCGTCGTGGTCGATACCGACGTAGCCGTCGGTTGCGCGGTCGAGTGCGACTCGGAGGACTGCGCTTGAAGCGTCGTGAAAGTCCGCGGCGATCAGCATGTGTGAGAACTCGAAGGGTTCGACGTCCGGCGGATTCATATCGATCGTTCGGAGTACCGACACTTGGGCGTTCCCCTGCAACGTATTTCGCTTTGCCGCGCGACTGTTCTCCCATGGCCAATCAACCGCACGTCGTGGCGATCTGTGGCAGTCTCGGCGAGGAAAGCGTGACCAGATTCGCGCTCGAACATGCCCTCGTCGGCGTGGAGCGAGCGGGTGGAACCGGCGAACTCCTCGACCTCCGCGGATTCGACCTGCCGCAGTTCGACCCCGGTGAGCGGGAAGCGGGTGATGTTCCCGAACTAAAACGTCGCGTGCGCGCGGCGGACGCGGTCGTCCTGGGCACACCCGTCTATCACGGGTCGTACTCCTCGCCGCTGAAGGCGGCGCTCGACTACTGCGGGTTCGACGAGTTCGAGGGGAAGACCGTCGGCCTGCTCGCCGTGGCGGGTGGTCGGTTTCCGGTCACCGCGATGGACCACCTCCGGTCCGTCTGTCGCGCGCTCGATGCGTGGGTGCTCCCGTACGAGGTTGCGATTCCGCGCTCGCACAGCGCGGTCATGGACGGTGCGTTCACCGACGAGGAGTTGGAGAATCGCGTCGTCACCCTCGGGCGGCAGATAGTCCGCTACTCGCACATCGAGCCCTGCCCGCCGAGTTTCGAGAGCGGGGAAAATATCGGCGCGGCCGATTGAATGAGCAACTCTTTTGCCGTCGGATTGAGCGTCACACGGGTATGCACAAAATCACGAACAGCGGGTGGGTCGAGGTCATCACCGGCTGTATGTTCTCCGGGAAGACCGAGGAACTGCTCCGACGGCTTCGCCGCGCGGAGATCGCGGGGCAGGAAGTCGCGGTGTTCAAACCCGCACTGGACGACCGTTACGGCGAGGACACGGTCGGCTCCCACGACGGCAGCTCGTGGGAAGCGACCGTCGTGGAACCGGACGACGACGGCGTGTGGGAAATCCCGAAGGGACTGAACGGAGAGAAAGTCGTCGCCATCGACGAAGCGAACTTCTTCTCCGCGGAACTCGTCGACGTGTGTGAATTCCTCGCGGATGACGGACGACGCGTCATCATCAGCGGCACCGACCAGACCTTCCGCGGCGAACCGTTCGATCCGGTCCCGCAACTTATCTCCGTGTCCGAGTACGTCGAAAAGCTCCAAGCCATCTGTGCGCAGTGTGGCGAACCCGCGACGCGAAACCAGCGGCTCATCGACGGCGAACCCGCACACGTGGATGATCCCACGATTCTCGTCGGCGCACAGGAGTCCTACGAAGCGCGGTGTCGAAACTGCCACATCCTACGGCGCGAGTAGCGGAGTCGTGACGGCGACGATGGCGACGATCGAACCGACGCACGTCGTTCCGTGGTAACTAAAGGTGTGAGTACGTATTGGGGGTATGCTCAACCTACGGC
>NZ_JBAWAC010000421.1:0-6302 GCF_049589095.1 Haladaptatus sp.
TGTCTGCATCATCGGTGCTGGCCCGGCGGGCGCACTCGTCGCCTATCGGGCGGCCAAAGCAGGCTATTCGGTCGTCGTACTGGATGCCGGGCCGCGCTTCGATTTCGAGGACCGCTCCGAACGTGAGGAGCGCGCGATCAGACCCGGGAGTTCGAGACCACCGTGGAACATGGGCGAGGAAGGTGGCCACGAGAAGCGCGACGCCTACACCAGCAGTGGACCGAAGGAATACCCGTTGAACACTGCGCGCGTGAAGGGCGTCGGCGGAAGTACCCTCCACTGGCAAGGGATGGTGATGCGCCTCCACGAGCGGGATTTCCGCCTGCACAGCGAGACGGGGATGGGCGTGGATTGGCCGCTCTCCTACGCCGACCTGCGACCGCACTACGCCCGCGCGGAGCGTGCGTTCGGGGTAGCGGGCGCGAGCGACAATCCCTTCGCCCCACCTCGAACAACACCGTTTCCGCTTCCGGCGTTCCCGCCTTCCCATTCGGATGCGATGTTCGCCGAGGCCTGCGAGTCGCTCGAAATCACGACCCATTCGGTGCCGAACGCGCGGAATTCGGAATCCTACCGCGGACGGAGCGAGTGTCTGGGCTACGGCACCTGCAAACCGGTATGTCCCTCCGGTGCGAAGTACGACGCAACCGTAACTATCGACGGTGCCGAGAAGGCGGGCGCGGTGGTCATCGACCGCGCGCCCGTCCAGCACCTCAAACACGACGACGCGGGTGACAGCGTCATCGCCGCGGTGTACGCGACCCCCGATGGGAAGACACATCGACAGGAGGCGTCCGAGTTCGTGCTCGCAGCGGGCGGTGTCGAAACCCCACGGCTCCTCCTGCTCTCTAAATCACCGCAGTATCCGGATGGGCTGGCGAACTCCTCGGGACTCGTCGGTCGCTACTTTACAGATCATTTCTTCGCCGGTGTCGGCGGTGTCGTGGACGAGCGGACGCGCCAGCACCACGTCGGCTTCAACACGACCGAGAGCCACCAGTTCTACGACCAGCCCGCCGACGGCTCGCGGACGGCCATCAAACTCGAATTCTGGAACTACGCTGGCCCGACACCCGCGGACATCGCGCTCTCTGGGAGTTCACTCGGCGACCACCTCCTCGACAACATCCGCGAGGAGTACGGCAACCACCTCGCGATCGGCGCGCTCGTGGAGCAGGTTCCTCAGTACGAAAACCGCGTGACGTTGGACGACTCGAAGACGGACGACCACGGCAATCCGGTTCCGGAGGTAGTGTGGTCGCTCGACGACCGGACGCGCCGCACCATCGAGCGCGCGAACCGAATCCAACATCGCATCATGGACGAACTCGACGCGAACGTCCGATGGGTGATCGGTCCCGAAAAAACGGGGGCGGCGTTCCACCATATGGGAACGACGAGGATGGGTACGGACCCGAAATCGAGCGTCGTCGGTCCCGACATGCGAACACACGATTTGGACAATCTTACGATTGCAGGAAGCTCCGTCTTCCCAACGACGGGCGCGATGAACCCGACGCTCACCATCGCCGCGCTCTCGCTGTCCGCCGCCGACGAACTCCTCGACCGACTCGCGTAACACAACGACAGTGCTTTAGGCCAGCCTAAATAACGAGGGCGTATACGAGATGACCGACCCCGACATTTGCGTCATCGTCCCGACCGTCCGCGAGTACGAGTGCGTGCGGGCGTACGTGTCGAACGCTCGCGACCACGGTTTCGACACCGACCGCCTCTTCGTCTGTCTGGTCACCGAGGACGAGTGTGAAACCGACGCGATGGGTGCGATGCTCGATGACCTCGATATCGACGGTGTCGTCTTCGACGGAACGGCACGTGACGAGTGGTTCGATGCCCACGGAGTCGCCGAGTACCGGGAGTTGATTCCCGCGAAATCCCACGCGCAAACCTCCTTCGGCCTGCTGTTCCTCTGGGCCAACGACTTCGAGTACGGCGTTTTCCTCGATGACGACACTCTTCCACACCGTGACGTGGATTTCTTCGGAACGCACCTCAGTAACCTCGCCTACGAGGGTAACCTGCCCGAGCGCCGCTCGGACGAACGATGGGTGAACGTGTTGGACGATGCCGATGGCGACCTCTACCCGCGCGGTTACCCGTACGGGGCGATGGACGAGACGACCGAAGAGCGGACGGTCGAAGTCTCGAACGTCGTGGTTTCGCAGGGTCTCTGGACGGGCGTCCCGGACCTCGACGCGGTTCGCATCCTGAACGATGGCGACCTCCGCGGGCGGGCGACGACCCGAACCACCCGGGAGGACTACCCCGAGGATTTCGTCACGGCACGCGGAAACTACCTGACGGTTTGCTCGATGAATCTCGCCTTCCGCCGGGAGATCGTCCCCGCGTTCTATCAGTTCCCGATGGACGACAACGAGTGGGGCGTCGGCCGCTTCGACGATATCTGGAGCGGTCTCGTGCTGAAGAAAGCCTGTGACGCTGTCGGGACGAGAATCTACAACGGTCGGCCACTCTGCCAGCACAACAAAGCCCCCCGCTCGACCTTCGATGACCTCGCGAACGAGGTGGCGGGGTTGGAGTTGAACGAACACGTGTGGAAAGCGGTGGACCGAACGACCACAGGAGTGACTCCCGATAGGTCGTCCAGTCGAGCGACGAAGTCGCTCGACCGAGGGGTCCGAAAGGAATCGTCGCGGGAAAGCGAGCGCGCGGGAGCGTACGCGACCGTCGCGCGAGCGGTCGCGGACGAACTCACATCCAGCGATTTCTCGATGTACAGGAACGGCGAGTTTCTGAACCACTGTGGAGAGTATCTCGGGAACTGGTTGGACTGCCTGAACGAACTCGCTCATCCTCCCATCCCGATCAGCCGGAGGAACTTTCGACAGGTATAAGTTATTTAGGGCAGCCTAAAACAATATGCGTAACCGATCTACTCCGACCCGTCGTCAGTTCCTCGTCGCAGGTACGATGGTCGGAACAACAGCGCTCGCGGGCTGTAGCGCTTTCTCGTCGGGAAATAGCGAGAAACCGACGCTCTCAGATTTTCGCGGGTCAAGTCCACTCGTGCAGGACCGGCCTGACCCGGGTGGCACTTCTATCGACGACCTCCCTGACCTCTCCGGGACTCTCACCCTCTATATCGGCGGCGGCGAGGGCGGTCTCTACCAGCAACTCGCCAACCTCCTTCAGCAGTACTACGACGACTTCAGCGTGAACGTGCGGTTCAGCGCGGCGAATCAGGTGCTCACGGAAGGAAAGAACGGACAGGTTCGCGCGGACGTATTTTGGGCGAACGATGCGGGGTCGCTCGGGGTCGTTGACGATGCCGGTCTCACCGCCTCCCTCTCCTCGAAGATTACGAAACAGGTCCCGAACCGTTTCCACACCAATACGTGGGTCGGCGTCGGTGGGCGTGCGCGCGCCATCCCGTACAACACCAAGCAGTTCTCGAAAAGCGACATTCCGGACACGATTTCCGAATTCACGGACACGTCGAACCTCGACGCGAAAATGGGCTGGGCACCCACCTACCCGGCGTTTCAGACCTTCGTCACCGCGATGCGAATTCTACAGGGCGAGCAGAAGACGAAAGCGTGGCTCAAAGGCATGAAAAATCGGGGCAAGGGCGGCATGGAGCAGTACAAAGACGAGTGGTTCGTCTCGAACGCCGTCGCCGACGGCGACATCGGGGCAGGCATCGCCAACCACTACTACGCGGTTCGTGTGATCTCCTCGCGGCAGGACGCTCCGCTCGACATCGCGTTCACGAAAGGTGACGCGGGTGCACTCGTCGATGTCGCCGGAGCGGAGGTCATGAAAGGTACGGATAAGCCCGACCTCGCCAACAACTTCGTTCGCCATCTGCTGAGCGCCGAGGCACAGGAGTTCCTCGCCACGTGGTCGTTTGCCTACCCGATGATCGATGGCGTGAAACCCGTCGAACAGCTACCGCCGCTCTCCAAACTCCACCCACCCGATCTCGATCTCACCAAACTCGCCAACGTACAGCCGACCATCGATCTCTTACGACAAACGGGGGTTCTCGATTAGTGTCCGTCGGCAACCGAATTTCGGAGTTCGTGGATGGGGATGGACAGGACGTTCCGCCGTACCCGGTCGCAATCCTCGCCGCGTTCGTCGCGCTGCTGGTCGTCTCGCCAGTCGTCTGGCTCGTTGTCCGTGCAGTGTCCGCGCCACCCGCGGCGTTCGCGCTCCTCACCGCACCGAGCACGCTCCAAGTGCTCATAAACAGCATCCTCGTGGTCGTCGCCGTGAGCGTTTTCTCCATTGTCATCGGCGTCCCGCTCGCCGTCCTCACGGTACAGACCGACCTGCCGTTTAACCGATTTTGGACGGTGACGGCCGCGCTCCCGCTCGTCATTCCCGAGTACATCGGCGCGTTCGCGTTCACGTCCGCCTTCGGACCCCACGGAGACCTCGCGGACTTGCTCGCTCCGATCGGTATTCACTCGATACCCGAAATTTACGGCCTGCAAGGGACGGTACTCGTCTTCTCGCTGTTCACCTATCCGTACGTCTTCTTGACGACGCGCGCCGGCCTGCTCTCGGTCGATGGGACGCTCATCGAGTCGGCACGGACTCTCAATCACTCGAAGATCGGGGCGCTCCGTTCGGTCGTTCTCCCGCAAGTGTTGCCGTCGATCAGCGTCGGTGTGCTCCTCGTCGTGCTGGACTCCCTCGCGGACTTCGGAACACCCGCGATCATGCACTATAACACGTTTATGCGCGTTATTTACGTCCAGTACAACAACCCTTCGGCACCGGGATTCACCGCGCTACTGAGTTTACAGTTGCTCGCAGTCGTCGCAGTCGTCCTCGCGTTGGAGTCGCGTGTCAGCGGAAGCGCGAACACCGGAATCGGGGGGAGTGCAAGCGGGAGACCCGGACAGTTGCGCCTCGGGCGTTGGCGTTGGGTCGCTCAGTTGTACCCGGCGGTCGTCGCGCTCTTCGCACTCGGTGTCCCGCTCGCAATCCTCGTTCAGTGGAACCAGCGCACCGGAAACACCTACGGCGGGTTCACGTTCCACTGGACGTACGCGCTTAATTCGGTGGAGGTAGCCACGTTCGCGGCCATCGTCGCCGTCGTCGCCGCAATCCCGACCGCTTACTACTCGGCGCGGTCGTCCTCGGCCGTGGCAACTATCCTCGACCGACTCTCCTACGTCGGCTATGCCGTTCCCGGCCTCGTGCTCGGGATCGCGCTGGTCTACGTCGGCGTGTCGTTCGTTCCGGCGCTCTACCAGACGCTTCCCTTGCTCGTCTTCGCCTACGTCGTCCGGTTCCTCCCGCAGGCGGTCGGCGCGGTTCGGTCGTCATTCTTGCAGGTTGACCCGAAACTTACGGAGGCAGCTCGGACGTTGGAGCAATCGCCACTCTCGGTGTTCCGCCGAGTCACCCTACCGCTGGTCGCGCCCGGACTGGCAGCAGGCGCGGCGTTGGTCTTCCTCACGACGATGAAGGAACTCCAAGCGACGATACTGTTGCAACCGACAGACTTCAGAACCCTGGTTACATACATCTGGATGGTTCAAGAGAACGGCTACTACAGCGAAGCCGCGGTCCCCGCACTCGTGCTCGTCGGGGTGTCCGCACTGTCGATGCTCGTAATACTCGCGCGAGAACGATACGATGTCTAACCACTCTCCAACGATGTCTAACCAATCGCCCAAATCGATGACCACAGATGCAGCAACCGGCCGACCAGCGCACTCCGAGGAATCCCCATCGGCGTCCGTGCTGGAACTCGATGACGTGACGAAACGGTACGGGCAGGAGAACGCCGTCACCGACCTCTCACTGACCGTCCACGAGGGAGAACTACTCACGCTCCTCGGGCCGTCCGGGTGTGGCAAGACGACGACGCTCCGCCTGATGGCCGGGCTGGAGCGCCCGAGCGAGGGCGTCGTCAGCCTCGATGACGAGCAGGTCGCCGGCGACGGAGCGGCTTTTGTGGAACCCGAAAACCGCGGCGTAGGCGTCGTCTTTCAGGACTTCGCCCTCTTCCCGCATCTCTCCGTCCGCGAGAACGTCGCGTTCGGTCTGACCGATTTTGACGACGAGGAGACGGCCGACCGCGTCGATTCGCTCCTCGAACTCGTGGACCTCGACGGAATGGGCGAACGCTCACCCGACGATCTCTCGGGTGGGCAACAACAGCGGGTAGCGCTCGCGCGCTCGCTCGCGCCCGAACCCGCAATCCTCCTGTTGGACGAACCGTTCAGCAACCTCGACGTTCGTCTGCGGATCGAGATGCGCGAGGAAGTACGAGCGATTTTGAAGGAGGCAGGCGTCACTGC
>NZ_JBAWAC010000422.1:0-3108 GCF_049589095.1 Haladaptatus sp.
AACTCCGCCGCCGAACAGCCGTTCGTCAGGTGTTTCGTGTCGGACTGTATCCCGTACAGCAAGCCGGTGGCGATGTGGGACGGGAGAACGAACTCGTCCTCAGGTGGAATTTCGTCCGGACCGACGGGTGTCGCTCCGAGGTCCTCGAAGTACTCCGCGACGATGGTCGAACACGCACCGTACTTCGTTCGCTTGTCCGTGAACACCTCGCCGGTACCGTTTCCTGGATGGTGGTCGACGACGGCGTACGGTTCGATCCGTTCCGCGCCGTTGAATCCGCGCGGAGTGTTATGATCGACGAGAACGATGGTAGAAGCAGCGAGGTCGGTTACGTGTTCGACGCGGTCGAGTTCGAGGTCGAGAATGGTTCGGAACGCGCGGTTTTCCTGATGCCGTATCTGTCCGGTATATTGCAGTGTTACGTCCGTTCCGACCGTTTCCGCGAGATACGCGATTGCGATACCACACGCCATCGCATCCGGGTCGGGATTGGGGTGCAACAGGACGACGAGTTCGTCCCGTTTCGCTAACGCCCGTTTGAGCCGAGCCCCTTTCGGTCGCCGAATCCAGCGGACGACCAGCCACGCCGACACCACCAACACGATCGCGCCGAGGACGCCCCCGACGACCAACATCGGATTGTCGGAACTGTAGAGTTGCGCACTTCGGAACAGCCCCTGAACCGACTGGTCGGCCCGTAACTCCATACCCTCGAAGTCGATAGGGGAAACCAAGAACTTTTCCCAACGGTTACAGGTGTCAGACGATTCGGAACTATTGATACGTGTCAATTGCCGCCCGATACCCCTCTCTGTACGTCGGATAGCGGTATTCGTAGCCCATTTCGCGGAGTTTTTCGTTCGAACAGCGCTTGCTCGCTCGCGCCCGCTCGCTCGTCGGTTCGGCCCGCGGCGGGTGGGAAACGCCACATTCGTCCGCGAGCCAATCCGCCAGCACCGGTTTCCGGATGGGTTCGTCGTCCGTCGCGAGAACGACCTCGTTCCGTCCGTTCCCGGTTTCGAGGAGGTATCGAATCACGCCCGCCGCATCGTCGCGGTGGATCACGTTCAGATATCGGTCGGAGACCGCCCCCTCCAGATACTGCTCCAATCGATAGCGATCCGGGCCGTACAGGCCCGAGAACCGAGTGATCGTCCATTCCCATCCGCGGTCCTCCTGCACGATTTCCTCGGCCTCGGCCAGAATCTCCTCCCGTTCGGTTCGTGGCTCCAACGGTGTCGATTCGTCCACCCACTCCCCGTCCCTGTCGCCGTACACTCCCGTACTCGACGTGTAGACGATTCGCTCGGGCGGCGAATTCCGACCCGCGAAGTGGTCGAGGGTCGTCCGCAATCCATCGACGTACGCCGTCCGCGCCGCCTCCGAGTCGCGGCCGTCCGCGCTCACCGCGTAGACGAGCACGTCCACGTCGGGAATCGACGCGAGGGAATCCGCGTCCGTCACGTCCGCCTGTACGGCGTCCGCACCGACCTCCTCGACCGCCCGAAGACCGTCCTGAGACCGCCGAACACCGACCACGTCGTGTCCATCCGCGAGCAGTCCACGCGCGAGTGCAAGACCGACGTAGCCGCAACCGAGTACTCCGACGTTCATATCCTTCCTTCGAACGGTACGCGGATAACTTCCCTGAAACTGCTATCGGTCGTTTCGTTTGGCGATAGCGTGGTGGATGCGCGCGTACTCGTCCAGCGTCATCGGTCCTCGCCCCTCGATTTTCTTTTGGATAGCGCGCGCTTCGAGGTCGCCGTCGATCTCCCTCGCGAGCGTGTCGATGTCCACTACGCCCGTCGTCATTCCCATCAACAGGTGGTCGCGGACTTCGAGAAGGATCGAGTCCGAATCAGGCATTCCGTCCAAAGTCGCGAGGATCGCGGCAGCGTCTTCGAGCGTCATGTCGACCTGCTCGCCGTCGGCGATCGATTCGACCATTTCCGGGTCGAGGTCCGTCCGGTCTACCACTTCGTCGTGACCGACCGACGTGATCGTCTCCGCGAGTTCTGCCAAGTACTCCTCGTGCAACCTCGTCGGCGTCGTCTCGCCGGGGTCATCTATCTCGTCGTAGAGCATGGTCGTCACGAAGGACGCGGGCGTCAAATGGATTGTCACTCCGGTTTCCCCATCCGGATGAGCGTTCGTCGGCGTTCCCGTCCACGTCACCCACACCAGTCTTTCCCGGCGGGACCGCGACGATGACGGTCGTTCCCGTATCGAACGAAACCGGCGTCGTCCGTCCAACGGTCTCCTTGGTACCATCGCCGTCGGCGTCCAACCGAACGACTCCGGCCTGTCGGCAGTACGCGACCGACGCACCCGGCGAGGTCGGCGCTCCCTCGCGGGCACGGACCGTAAACCGAGCGTACGTCCCCGATACGTCCACCTGCCATACGTTGACCGTGGCGTACCAATAGCCGGGAACCGGCGTGACCGGTAGTCCCGCGGGCATGTTCGCCATCGTTTCGTTGATCGATTCGTTCAACCGCCGCCGAACGCGCTTCTCGATGTACCCCTGGGCCGCCCCTTTCAGTTTCTCGGTCAGCACCGTTCGAGCGGCCTTCACGACCGGTTTGACGCTCGATTCTTTCACTCCGTCAGCGTTCTTCCGTGCGGATTCAAGGGCGAAACGAATTCGGAGCGTCACCGCATCGCGTTGCATCTGTGTCCAGTGTTTCCCCCCGCCAGACTGCAGTTCGATCGCTCGTGCGATACTCGTGGCGGCGGAACCGTTCGTCACGGCGATCGCCCGGTCGGCCGTCGTTCGCCAGCGTGCCATGCCTCGATGAACTGCCGCACGGGATTCCGAATCGGATAGATCGACCGCATCGCTCGTGGCGAGTTCCGTTCCCAAGTGTCGCTCGATATCGTCGAGCGACGCGTCGAGGTTGCGCTGTAGTTCGTCCCGCTGGCGGCGGAACGACGCATTCGCCCCACCGGCGAGCGTTTCGTTCGCGGCCCGCAGGGCGAAGCCAGCCTTTCGAACGCTCACCCGTTTCGGCTCCCGTCCGTCCGGCAGCAACGACGTGATCGTGTCCGAGATGTCGCCCGACGGGACGGTGAACAGATTGACGTTTCGCGCCGCGAGCGGGTAGG
>NZ_JBAWAC010000423.1:0-3226 GCF_049589095.1 Haladaptatus sp.
GCGCCGGCTTCCAGCGGGACCTTCGGTCCCGCCCAGCTTGCGGGACTCCCGGCGAGTCCACTACCAAATTTCCGTCATATTCAGATTGCAGACCGCAAGGAACGGTCTCTGATGCGGACGGATTCGCCACTTTTGGGTTAGAGATTACTCCCTCACAGAAGGGAGTTCAACAGAATTGCGACCACGGCGACAACTGCTACACTGCCGTGAGATAATCCAACACCCCCAATTCAATCTCCCTCCGAACTACCGCGACCACGCCACCACGGACCCACCCATTGAATCGACCAGTTCGACGGCACCGAACTCGGCCAGACTGGAGACGAACGCGACGGTGCCCAACTTGCCGCCAGCGCCGGTGAACGAGGGGGCGACGGCGACGAAGACGATTCCGCAGAGCGTGCCCGCCAGCGCGACGTGTCCTTCGTGCCCCAGTCGGTCCGTGGTGGACATGCCGACGAAGGATGCACAGAATGCGACGGTGGCGAGCGTCGAACCCATGGCCGGAAAAGCGAGGGGGAACGCCACGCCCGCGACGAGGCCGACCAGTGCGGAGCCAACGACCGCGCCGAGTTCGAGGCGGACGCTCAGCACCACCGTGGCGATGGCGGCCAGTATCGCCACCGGGACGACGACCACGGCGTTCGACCACTGTGGAAGCGTCGCGGCGGCGTAGCTGGCGTCCGTGAACGTGGCCGTGGTGGCACAGCCGAACAGGGCGAGCGTGCCGAGTTTCCCGCCGAAGCCGTGGAACACCTCCGTCGTCGCGACGTACGCGAGGCCCGCGACCGTTCCGGCGAGGAGGAGGTAGTTGACGGACGGGAACAGCGCTGGCGACGCCATCCCGACGAACGACCCGCAGTAGGCCTGGACAGCGACTTCCGGTTTCCCGACGCCGACGAACAGACCGACGAGGGCGGACGCGACGACCGGCCCGAATCCGACCTGAACGCTGAGGAGGTAGGTGGCGACGCTCGCCACGAGGACCGCGGCCCAGTCGGCGACGTCCGACCGGGAGAATCCGGGGAGATTGGCGTCCCCGAACCCACGATCACGTCTGACGACGGTGGTAACCCCGCCCACGAGGACGATGCCGCCTTCGAGGGTGGTGACATCCACGGGAATATCGGCGGGGGAGAGAAACGCGCTCGCGAGCAGTGCAAACGGAGTCACGACCAACGCGAAAGAACCGGCGTCACGGACCAACTCGTCCATGGATACCACTGGTCGAAACGGATAGTAGTTAGTTGCGGTTTCTCCGCCGCAAACCTCGCCGCCTTCTTGCGATTTTACCGAATTATCATTCGGTTCGGAACGGTGACGGTCGGCGAAAAAATCGAGTCGGTGAGCCGTTCGATTCCGCCGTTCAGACCCAATCGTAGACGCGGATGTAGTCCACTTCCATGCGCTGGGGGAACTGCGTGCTGGCGTCGGGTGCACCGGGCCAGTTGCCGCCGACGGCGACGTTGAGCAGGAAGAAGAACGGGCCGTCGTCGAATACCCACTCGCGACCGGCGTTCTGTGCGTCGTACAGCGTGGTCACGAAGAACTGCTGGCCGTCCACGAAGAACTTGATCGCGTCGGGGTACCACGTCAACGTGAACGTGTGGTAGGCGTCCGAGAACCAGTTGCTCTGGCTGTATGAACCGCCGACACCGGCACCGCCGGAGTCGGGACCGTGGACGGTTCCGTGGACGGTGTCGGGGTCGGAACCGATGAGTTCCATGATGTCGATTTCGCCGCAGTCCGGCCAGCCGACCGAGCCGATGTCGGAGCCGAGCATCCAGATGGCGGGCCAGATACCCTGTCCGTAGGGGAGTTTGGCGCGTACGTCCACGCGGCCGTACTGTTTGTTGTACTTCCCTTGGGTGGTCATCCTGGCCGAAGTGTAGTCACAGCCGCCGTACTGCTCCTCGCGGGCCTCGATGACGAGGTGGCCGTTCTCGGTCCACGCGTTGTTGGCCCGATAGTATTCGAGTTCGTTGTTGCCCCAGCCATTGTTGTTGCCGGTCTCGAAGTTCCAGATACTGGTATCGAACTCGTCGCGCCAACTGAGCGTCCAGTCGTTGTTGTCGAACGATTCGGTGTGAATCATTCCCGGCCCCGCGCTCGCGGTCGAAGTGGCGAACGCGCCGCCACCGAGCGTGACCGCCGCCGCGCTCAGGAACTTTCGACGGTGAAAGCGGCCGCCGATTGGTTTGTCGTCCGTCGGTTTACCGTCCGTCAAATCGGATGCGTTATCGGAATCCATAGTTCTCACAGCATCGGTCGCTACCTCCTCCAACCACCACGAGTGGGAGGCTCCGGTAGTCCACCGATGGCACCTATTCTCATTCACTTTCAGTATTTAATTATTTTTTCTAGTGATAGTAATTATTTATGGGCAGATTGTTTTGGCCACTACAAGAAGAATCTTTAACAGGTTCGTCCCGACGATCAGTTTCAGTCCGTGGTGATCGGTTATACCGTCAGAAGGCGTTCGTAGCACACGGAGAAAAAGCCAGTCTCGAACGGCTATGACCCGATTCATGAACGTAGATATCTTCGAAACGACCATCGAAATCGACGACGGCCGAATCGCCGAATCGAGCGACGAGATTCGAAAACAGGTCGCCGAATACGAGTCCGGTGACCGCACGACCTTCGACCTTCAGGTCACGGTTCCGGAGGGAATGACCGGAGCAGTGATGAACGCGATGGACGCCATCCCGTACGGCGAGACGCGAACGTACGGCGACCTCGCCGCGGCGCTCGATACGACGCCCATCGCCATCGGACAGGCGTGTGCCCGGAACCCCGTCCCGCTGGTCGTCCCCTGCCATCGCGTCGTCGGGAGCGACGGCGCGTTGAAGGGCTACTCAGCGGCCGACGGAGTCACGACGAAACGACGTCTGCTGGACCTCGAAGCCGAGCGGAGTGGCCACCCACGGCAAACCCGACTAGCGACGCACGAGACACACGAAACACACGAAACACAGCAGTAATCTTTTCATAAACGACCGATACGGAGCGATACGGATACGATCCACTACGAGACGAGCGTCACGATAGGAGAGAGTGGCGGGGCGGGGATATGGGCTGGAGTGATGGCGCCAGACCAGGACCGTCCGTCAGGGGGATTCGGGACTACCTCGCCACATGGTACTCCTTAGCACAATATTATAAATGCTTTGTGGTGGTTTTAGAAATTAAAACAGTATTCGTCACCATTCATATCTGGAGTGAT
>NZ_JBAWAC010000424.1:0-2008 GCF_049589095.1 Haladaptatus sp.
CCTCCAATCTGATGGGATTCACTTCTACGATGGATCATTTCACTCCAACGGAACCCCTTGCCGGACAGCGATTCGAGGAGCGGAAAGCACCGCATACCGGGGACTGAACAAATGAGCGTCAGTTCCGACTCGGCGGTAGACGAGTTCGAACACGCGTCCGAGGAACTGGTCGAACCCCTTTCGCGCGACAAGATATTCCATATTCTCCAGACACAGCGCCGACGGGATGCACTCCGGTTCCTGAAGGATACGGACGGGCCCGTCGAGATGCGGGACCTCGCAGAACAGGTCGCCGCGTGGGAAAACGACACGACGGTCCAGGCACTCACGTCCGACGAACGCCAGCGCGTGTACATTGCGCTGTACCAGTCCCACCTCCCGAAACTCGAAAGCGAGGGCGTCATCCGCTACAACAAGAGCAGGGGTATCGTCGAACGCGGCCCATTGGCCGATCAGTTCGACCCATATCTCGACACGGCAGAGGAAACGGACTACGAAATCGAACCCGAGACCGACGACTCGGACGACCAAGCCGTACCGTGGCTGACCTACTATCGGCGAGTTACGGCCGTCGGTGTTCTGTTGGTGATGGCGGCGTGGGCCGGAATTCCGCCGATCGCATCCATCCCCGACCTCATCTGGGGCGGTCTCCTCGTCACGACGTTCACCGTGTTGTCGCTCGCCCAAATCCTGACCGACGACCGATAACGTCGCGGGCAACTCACCAGACCAGGACACCCTCTGGAACTTCCACTAGTGTGTCTTTCGAGAGTGAGAACCTCACGCCACCAATAGAAATATAAAAAATATCATATTAGAGAAGTCCCAAAAACGTCCGTGAACCGAATTCGACTCGAAAATACGGAGTTCGAGGGAGAAAACAGCGTGTACCTCCTCAACGCGAGTTCCGACGGCCCGACGACACTCATCGACACGAGCGTCAGAAAACCGGAAACACTCGCATCGCTGGAATCCGGGCTGGGGGACCACGGCTGTTCGGTCGAGGACATAGCACAGGTATGCATCACTCATTGGCACACCGACCACGCCGGACTCGCCGGAACCGTCCAAGAGCGAAGCGGCGCCACCGTCCACGTCCACGAGGAGGACGCCGCGCTCGTCGCCCAGCGCGAATCGGCGTGGAACGACATCGAAACCCGACAGCAACGATTATTGGACGAGTGGGGACTCCCGGAACCGATCCAGGAACCCGTGTTCCGGAACGCGGTCAAAGCCGGGCGGCTCGACGGTCCCACTCCCACCGTCGAACCGTTTTCCGCCGGCGACACCTTCGACTGCGGCGACTACGAACTCGAAGCCGTCCATCTCCCCGGCCACACCGCCGGTCTCGCCGGGTTTGCCTTCGACGGCGAAGACGGCCGCGAACTGTTCTGCGGCGACGCCCTCCTCGAAGCGTACACCCCCAACGTCGGCGGCGCGGACGTTCGCCTCGAAAACCCACTTGAGGCCTACCTCGACACGCTCTCGAACGTCGTTTCGGAGTCCTACACCCGCGCGTGGCCCGGTCACGGCGACCCCCTCGACGCCGTCTCCCGCGCCCGTGAAATCAACGCCCACCACCGCGAACGCGCCGAGGACGTGATCAGCGTGCTGAACGAAAATGGCCCGACCGACCCGTGGACCATGGGTGCCCACCTGTTCGGCGAACTCGAAGGAATCCACCTCCTCCACGGCCCCGGCGAGTCCTACGCCCACCTCGAACATCTGGCGAACGCGGGGTACGTGGAACGGGTGGGTGACGAGTACGAGTTGATCGAGCAACCCGATTTGGACGCGCAGTTCGCGGAGCGGATGGTCGTGAATCCGCAGTAAACGGCCTCGTCGTTCGAAACAGACCACGATGTTCGAGTTAGAAAGAAAACGCGTGAAGAAGACTTATGCGGCGTTTCGACCACTGTCGAGTATGGGTTCGGTAATTAACTGGCACCAGCTGCTGTTCGTCTTCGTCGTCGCAGTGATATCCGTCGGACTCGATTTCACTGTCCTC
>NZ_JBAWAC010000425.1:0-22728 GCF_049589095.1 Haladaptatus sp.
GACGGGGTCTCGTTCGATGGCGACACGCTCACCGTCGACCCGACGAAGTCGGGCGTCCCGACCCTTCCGAACGGTACGGTCACCGTTATCGTCACCGCGGACGATGCGGTCGGAAACGAACGCTCGAACGGGTTCGAGTTCGACGTCGACGTCCCGCCGTCGGTCAGCGATTTCACGGCGACGAACACCGGCGGGATGAACGTGACCGTGTCGTTCGATTCGACCGACGAACTCGACATTGTGGCGGTCGGCATCACCGGTACGGAAAGTTCGACGTTGACCACGGTCGATTTCTCCGCGACGCCTGACGGCGACGGCGGGTACACCTACACGGCGACGTACACCGGAGGAACTGACGGAAACTACACATTCCAGTTGAACACGGCCGACGACGGACGGAGCGACGGTGCAACCGGGGAAACGGAGACGGTGCTCGTCGACGACACGTCGCCGTCGGTAACCGTCTCGACGCCGGACGGTGGGGAACAGTTCCACGACGGTGAGACGGCGACTGTCGAGTGGACCGCGACGGACTCCGTGAGCGTGGACACCGTTTCCATCGGTTACTCCGCGGACGGCGGCGCGAGTTGGACGACCATCACGTCGGCCACGATGAACGACGGAACCTACGACTGGACGGTTCCCGCTATCGACTCCGAATCCGTCCTCGTTCGCGTCAACGGGACCGATACCAGCGGGAACGTCGGCACCGACACGAGCGACGGGACGCTCACCATCGACTCGACGGCACCGACGGTCGAAAACTACAGCGTGAGTAATCCAACCGGGCAAGACATCGTCGTCTCGTTCGATACCGACGAACGACTCGGGGCGATTACCGCGGAGGTCTCCGGTACCGAGTCGGGAACGCTCACGATGGGCGATTTCACCGAGACGGTCAACGGCGACGGAACGTACACCTACGCGACCACGTACGCCGGGAGTTCCGACGGCACCTACACGGCGACCCTGACCGAGGCGACCGACGCCGTGGACAACGACGGCGCGAGCGGCCAGTCGGAAAGCGTCGAGGTCGATACGACCGCCCCGTCGGTTTCGAACTTCACGGTGACGAACCCGTCGGGGCGGAACGTGACGGTCGAACTCGATAGCGACGAATCGCTTTCGGATATCGACGTCACGCTCTCGGGTGCCGAGAACGCGACGCTGGCCCGAACCGATTTCACCGTGAGCGGAACGACGTACACCGCGACTTACAACGGAAGCGTGGACGGTACGTACACCGCGACGCTCGACTCCGCGGCCGACGACGCGGGCAACGACGGTGCATCCGGGGAGACGGACGCGGTCAGCATCGACACGACGCCGCCGACCATCTCGAACGTCACCGTCTCGAATCCGACCCAGCAGGAGGTGCAACTGCGCTTCGACAGCTCCGAACCGCTCGCCACCGTGGGTATCGCCATCTCCGGTGCCGAAACCGCGACGTTACGTCGAACCTATCCGTCGAACGCGAGCGGATCGTACGTCGTCACGTACACCGGGAGCGTCGATGGCACGTACACCGCGACGTTGACCGAGGCGACGGACGATGCGGGTAACGATGGCGCGAACGGCCAATCGGGCAGCGTGACCGTGGACGCCCTGTCGCCGACCATCTCGAACCTCACCGCCTCGAACCCGACCGGTGACGAGATACGGGTTCGAGTCGTGAGTTCGGAACCGCTCTCCGCGCTCGAAACCGACCTCTCCGGACCGGAGAACGCGACGCTCACTTTCGACGACTTCGCTCGAAACGGGACGACGTACACCGCGACGTACCCGGACGCCCTGAACGGCGAGTACGACGTGACGGTGGTCGGGTTCGCCGACACCGCGAACAACACGGGCTCACCGGGTCGGACGGACAACGTGACGATACAGGCAAGCGCGCCAACTGCTTCGAACTTCGTCGCCACTAACCCGACCGGGCGACGTGTCGTCATCAGCTTCGACGGATCGGAGCCGCTTTCGGCGATTGACGTCTCGCTCTCGGGTGCGGCGAACGCGACGTTGACGCAGGCGAACTTCACCCAAAACGGAACGACGTACACGGCGACCTACAACGGAAGCGTCGATGGCACGTACACCGCGACGCTGGATGGGTTAACCGACGGGACGGGTACCCATACCGTCCCGGGTAAAACGGCCAGCGTCACCGTCGATACGTCACAGTCCGGTGGGGAAACCGGCGGTGGAAACACCGGTGGTGACGGGACCGGCGGTGGGAGCAGTGGCGGAGAGACGGGAGACGGAACCGGTGGGAACGGTACGGTCGGTGGTGGAGAGACTGGCGGACCGAACGGTGCCACGGCCGACGACACGCACGACGACCCACTCTCGGTCACGGTCACGCCAGGTAACGGGGAGACCACGAACGTCTCCGTCGAAAACGCCGACGCGTATCGGAACGTCGGCGTGACGTTCGAAAACGAGACCGGCACGGGTGGATTCGACATCAGCCAGTTGAATCTCACCGCCGAGCGGCGGGCGAATTACGATCTGCGCGTGAACACCTCGGAAAACCTGTCCACCGAATCACCCGACTTCAACGGACGTACCGTTGGACTCGCCCAGATAGATCATTCGATCCCCGATTCGGAGATCGATGGTGTCCAGTTCACGTTCCGGGTCGATGCACGCCGCTTCGAATCGACAGCCATCGATCCCGACGAAGCGGTAGTCTACCGCTACCACGACGGACGGTGGAACGCCCTCGAAACGAGTGTGGTTCGGCGGGACGGGGATTCGTACGTCCTGCGAGCCGACTCCCCGGGTTTGTCCACGTACGCCGTCGGTCTTCGAAATGAGGATCTCCTCTCCGTCTCGGGTGCGAGCCTGTCGGGTCCGTCCGGGACCGTCGGGGACCCCATCACGGTCTCCGCAACCGTCACGAACCGCGGTAACTGGATGGCGAACGAGACTGTCGCGGTGACGGCCAACGGGACGAACGTCGCAACTCGAACGATCACCGTCCCCGTCGGGGAAACGAAGACGATATCGTTCGGTATCACGCTCGATCACCCCGGGACCTACGACGTCGCGGTCGATGGAACGTCGGCTGGAACCCTCGTCCTCTCGGGCGTTTCCGAAACGACGGAAACGAGCGGGGACGTCGCCACGACCGAGTTATCGACCGCTTCGGTTTCGTCACGGACGACGGAAACGGTTGGGACGACCCGCACGACGACGCTCGGCGACTCGTCGAAAACGAACCGGGACCGTCGTCCCAAAAGCTGGTCGTTCGTCGCTGTTGGTGCTCTCGTCCTCGCCGCGCTCCTCGTGATTCGCCGACGGTGATCACGGGACGTCGATTTCGTGAAACGGCAGGATATGGTAACTGAGGATATTACGGAAGTACCCGCTCATTGTGTCGAATCGGAATCAATAGCCGGAATAATCACATATATGTGTTCAGATATCCATAATAGTGTTCCCAAAGCGGATATGTGTCTAAAAAACACTCGTTTTAGAGAACGAATGCAGAACCCTTAACCGTGTACCCCAATTGTGTATAGTTGTAATGGCAAACGGTAAAGTTGATTTCTTCAACGACACAGGCGGCTACGGTTTCATAGAGACGGACGACGCGGACGAGGACGTTTTCTTCCACATGGAAGACGTTGGCGGCGAGGACCTTACGGAAGGTACCGAGATCGAGTTCGACATCGAACAGGCCCCCAAGGGCCCGCGAGCGAAGAACGTCGTTCGCCAGTAAACAACGATTTTACACTGTCGCCACGCGGCGACAAGGTATACATCGATTTTTTTAGCGCAGCAGTATCCGAGAGCGACAGTCAGAACAGTCGCCAGAGCACCGACCGAACCCGGTAGCCGAGCGACCCAGCTTGATAGCCGCGCCAACCGCTCATTCCCCCTGCGAGTGTACTGACTTCGTATCCCTCCTCGTCGAGAATACCGGTTGCCCGTTTTGCGACTACACCCATCTTGCAGACCGTAACAACGGAGCTGTCTTGTGGGATCTTATCAAGACGGCTGCGGAGTGCGTCCTCGTCTCCCCCGCGTAAATCATCGTACACTGGGATGTTACGACTTCCGTCGATATGCTCCGACTGAAACGCTTTTCTCGGTCGAATGTCGAGAACGTACGGCGCGTCATCGGCGTCGAGTCTGTCGTCCAGTTCGTCGGGTCTAATCTTGCTCATTATCCCCACAAATGTACCGAAGCGTTAAAGCCGTGACGTCATCGGGCGACGGTAGCGACTGTCGAACGTGTCGGTCGGTCGCGTTTCAAATCGCACCGCTCGGTGCGAGCGGAGACCGCTGGAAAAATCTACACGTACTCGGAATCGGCGATTAGAAGTCCGTTTCAGTTCACCGAAGGGATCACTGGATGTGGCCTTCGCGGCGGAGTTGGTCCGCGTCCTGGCTGGTGTATCGCCATTCGATGTTGGCCTTCTCGTCCTGCCAGTCCCACGGTTCGATGAGGACGACGTCGCCCTCTTCGATCCAGGTTCGGTATTTCATTCGACCGGGAATCCGGCCCATTCGCTCTTTTCCGTCGTTACATCGGAGCTGTACGTGGTTGCCACCGTTGTGTTGGGTGACGACCGCGAACATCTCGTCCTCGTTTGGCATTCGGAGGTTCCGACGCCCACTTTCTTCACTCACAGGTGGAATAAGTAGCGGACACGGTTAAGTGGTAGGTGTCTTTCGATACCGTTTGACATGCAAACTGGATACTGAATCGGGGTGACCCCTCACCAAAAAGAGGATTATTTACTCGCATCCGAAAACACAATTCTGCCGAAATCGGCATTATGAGGCCACTAAGGCGGTCGTACACCATACATAATTATACGTTCGTAGGTGGGCCGTACAACCACGATGTCAGACACTGGGCAGTCAGTCCAATCCCTGAAGTCGAAACTCCCGAATCCAACAGCGGCGGACAACGTTCGTTACAACCCATCGTTTTCGGAACTTCGTGAGTTTTCACAGGAGTTGGAGACGACGGCCGAATTCGGTTCCGCGTCGTACGTCAGCCGCGAGCGATCGCGCAACTCGGACAAGACGAGAAATGCCGTTGACGAAGGATTCGACGCGGACGACTACGCACACATCGAGGACGCAGTCGAGTTCGCCCGAGAGCACGAGATGCTCTGCGTGGACCGCCTGATGGGCCGCCACACCGACCACACCTACCGGTGCAGACTCTACGTTCCGAAAAAGTACGGCCGTATCGCCCTCGCGTGGGCGAATCTCTTCGAACCAGTCGAGGGGGAGGGTGAACCGGATTTCGTCACGATACAGGTTCCCGACTGGGACGAAATCGCCATCCGAGTCCTTCCCGAGGAGGGAGTGACCGTCGCTCTCGGAAGTGACTACACCGGCGAGGCGAAGAAGTCCTTCCTCCGATTGTTCATGTTCCACGCAAAACGGAAGGGTGGCCTCGGACTGCACGCCGGAAGCAAGCGAGTGACGCTTCGGGACGAAACCGGCGACCTGCGCGACGTGGGGCAAGTTTTCCTCGGTCTCTCCGCGACCGGCAAGTCCACGCTGACCGCCCACGGTCTCTGGCTCGACGACCCCGAATCGGCGACGATGCTCCAGGACGACGTCTGTGCCTTGCTCCCCGACGGAAGCGTCGCGGGCAGCGAAGGCAACGGTCTGTACGTCAAGACCATCGGCTTGGACGCCAACGAACAGCCCGCGATGTACGACGCCGTCACGCACGAATCCGCGGTTCTCGAAAACGTGGACGTAGACGACGACGGCACCGTCGATTTCGACAGCGACTACCACACCTCGAACGGTCGAGCCATCATCCGCCGCGACCAACTCTCGTCGTCGAGCGAGGACATCGACTTGGAGCGGGTCGACCAACTGTTCTTCATCACCCGCAACCCGACGATGCCACCGGTCGCGAAACTGTCGCCGGAGGAGGCGGCGGTGGCGTTCATGCTCGGCGAGTCCATCGAGACCAGCGCGGGCGACCCGTCGAAAGCCGGTGAGTCCATCCGCGTCGTGGGCACCAACCCGTTCATCATCGGATCGAGGGGCGAGGAGGGCAACCGGTTCCGCTCGCTCATCGACGACCTCGGCGTCGAAACCTACATCCTCAACACCGGCCACCTCGGCGGCAAGGACATCGGCGTCACGGAGTCGGTGACGTTGCTCCGGGAGATCGCGCGCGGGACGGTCGAGTGGACGGACGACGACGCGAGCGGACTCACCGTTCCGAGTTCGGTCCCCGGTATCGACATCGGCGAGTTTTCGGTCGCCGACAACGTCGACGACCACGATTCGGAGTTGTCACGGCTCCGTACCGAGCGACAGGTCCACCTCGACACGTTCGAGGAACTGGACGAGGATATCCGGGACGCGGTTTACTGAGCCGAAAGCGACTGGAATCGAGCCCAGTCGGTCGTCGCTTCGTGTGTGATTTCAGTTCAGCGTCTCGACTTCTTTCGTCAGGTCGGTCGGTTCGTCCACCGGACCGTTGACGAACAAGCCGTGACCGATGATGGCGACCGCGACGAGCGCCGCACCGATTACTGCCGCCGTCAACGAAACCGAAGTGAGGTAGCCGACACCCACACCGAGGAACATGCTGACGGCTATTCCGCCCAGTACGAGGTCGTAGTACTGCCACGTGTAGGTCATACGACGAGTTTCTATCCGAAGACCCGAATAGCTAGGGGCCGAAATTCGTCGGTCGCGGATGCTCCGTGATCGTCCGCCCCTCTCGAAAACAGAAGGAAAGAAGGGTTTCGAATCGACCGTTGCCACCATTCGCCGCGTCGATCACGCGCTGCTGTTCGGTTTGCCGTCGTCCGGAGTGCCACCCAAAACTACGTCCTGCTCGGCGAGGGTCGGGAACGCACCCGATGCGTACTCGTCCGCCCACGGGTTCTCCGGATACTTGTCGTCGGGAGTGTCATTGGGGTCGCGGAAGCGTTCTTCGGGGACTACCGCCGCCGGAAACGCAACGAACCACACCACGACGAACGTGAACGGAACGGCCGTCGAACCGACGACCGTTTCCCCCACGACCACCGGAACGACGCCACCACCGAATACCACGACAACCACCTCGTTGGCGGGGACAACGACGACAACCTCGCTGGTAGGGACGACGACGAACGAAACGACGGATACCGACCCGGTCACGACACGAAAAACGGTGACCGAAAACGGTGGCTAACCGGGATAGCGTCACCGTGATCGACGGCAGGCCGAGCTAGTATCGTTTTAGGGTTCGGCGGTACGTATCCGAATCGATGGATGATCTCGCCGCCCGAATCTCCGCCGTTACCGACGAACCGCCGACGGAGCTTTGCGAACTCGACGGGGGCGAAATCGGCGCGGTGTATCGCGCCGATTTCGCTTCCGGCGCGCCGCTCGTCGCCAAAACGAGCGACGCGTCGCTGATGGTCGAAGCGACCATGCTTCACCACCTCGCTGACCACGGCCTTCCCGTCCCCGACGTGTATCACGTCGAGGACGACCTGCTGTTGCTCGAATTCATCGACGGCGATTCGACCATCACGCCCGACGTGGAGCGGGAGATGGCCGACCACCTCGCCGCCTTACACGACACCGCCGCGCCCGCCTACGGGTTCGACTGCGACACGCTCACGGGGTCGCTCTCACAGCCGAACCCGTGGACTGAATCGTGGGTCGAATTCTACGGGGAACACCGACTCCGCCACGCGGCGGAAATCGCGCGGGAAACCGGTGAACTGCCGGAGTCGATGGTCGAACGGTTCGATGAACTGGTCGCGGACCTCGATTCGCTCGTCGTCGAACCCGACGCGCCGTCGCTGATCCACGGCGACGTGTGGACGACGAACGTGCTCGAATCGGACGGCGAACTGCGCGCGTTTCTCGACCCGGCGGCGTACTACGCCCACTCGGAGGTCGAACTCGCGTACATGGACTGGACGAACTGCGTCGGCCCTGCATTCTTCGAGCGCTACGACGAACGCCGCGGTATCGATCCCGGATTCGAGTCGCGCCGGGACGTGTACGTCGTCTACCCGCTGCTCTCGCACCTCTTTCACTTCGGGGAACGGTATCTGTCGGAACTCGACCGGACGCTGTCGCGGGTGGGCTACTGAAGCTAGTCCAAAATCTCGAAAATCTCGGACAAGCCCTCGATTTCGTACGTCGGTTCGACGGAGAGTTCGTACTCCGTCCTGTGCGGGCGGCGGATGAACGCCGAATCCAGTCCGGCGTTATCGGCGGCGACGACGTCGCTCTCGCTGTCGCCGACGAAGAGGGCGGTTTCGGCTCCGATGTCGGACAGCGCGCGGTCGAGGAAGTGCGGGTTCGGCTTCTTCCGGCGGATTCCCTCGACGGTCGGCGGCCTGCCGTAGTAGGTCTCGAAGTGTCGTTCGAGTTCGAAGTAATCGAGCATGAACTCGACGGTTGCCTGCTGGTTCGAACTGACGAGGCCGAGCGGTCGCTCGAACGAGGAGAGGGCATCGATGTCGTCGTAGGTCGTCGTCCGTCCGGCCTCGATTTCGCGCAGTTGAATCTCCGAGGCGGCGCTGTCGCGGGCCGCCCAGAACGAATTCGGGTCGAAACCGTACGCCTCACACACCTCCCGAAAGCCGTCGGGGGTGGCGCTGTGTGTTACAGCGGCAAGGTGGTCCTCCGCCGGGTCTACGTCGAACTCCTCGAAGGCCGAGCGCGCCGCTTCCTGGAGCAACTCGCGTTTCGGCGGTTTCACGAGGACTCCGTCGTTGTCGAACAACACCGCATCGTACATGAATCGAGTTCGTGAGCGGAGGAGGGTAGGCGTTCCCATTTCCGGCGGCCAAAGCCGGTTTGGACCTCGATGCCGAAGTAGGTTCGATGGACCCGAATTCGGACTTTTCGGACGAACAGGAGGGGAAACGCGTCGTCGCGGACGACGGCACCGAAGTCGGCGTCGTGAAGGAGGTTCGGGACGGGACGCTGTACGTCGAAGTCGGGGGCAACCCGAACCCGGACACGATCGACGAACTCGGCTGGGGCGGGGTCGTCAACCAGTCGGTGCACGAACTCAAGCGGCAGTTCATCGGGACGATCACCGACGAGACGGTTCGCCTGTCCGTGTGAATACGCGGCCGCGATGGCAAAGGTCGCCGCTTTCTGCGACGGCTGTTCGAGGACCCTTTCGACCCGTTCGGCGGTTTCGGCGCTTATACGGCGTCATTCACCGAAACGTCACGTCATCGCTCTCGGTGACCGTTTCCCGATTTCTCCCACCTAACTACGTGGAGTGACAAAGGGGGGTAATGAATACGGATTCGAGACCCTCGGAGGCTACTCGCTGATGTCCGGGGAATCGACGGTTCACCCCGGAGAGTTCGTTCGAAACTTGCGTCAGTTCCGCTATCGGGAACTGATGATGGCGGTCGCAACCGTCGCCGTCATCGTCGGCGCAATCGGTCTCTTTCCCGGAACGGCGAACGTCACGCAAGGGTTGAAGACGAACGCGACGACGACTGACCTCGTCCTGTTCGTCGCGCTCATCATACTGGCGGCGATGCTGAAGGGTATGGTCGGGTTCGGCTTCGCGCTCATCGCCACGCCGCTCGCGGCGTCGGTCATGAACGTCGATATCGCCGTCATCGTTCTCGCCGTCCCGCCGTGGATGATCAACGTCTTTCAGGTGGGCGAGACGAACACCGGCCTCGGCTACGTCCGCCGTGAGTGGTCGCTCATCGCTCTCGCGTTGGTCGGTACCGTGGCTGGCGTGTTCTTCTTCTCGGCGTTCAAGACCAGCGCGGTGGTGGTGTTCCTCATCGGACTCGTCCTGTTCGGGTACGTCCTCTTCCAACTCGGGAAGGGGTTCGTCTCCATCGAAGGGACGCACAATCCCGTCGCACTCGGCGTCGTCGGCCTGTTGGAGGGCTTCCTCCTTGGCGCGGCCAACCTCGGTCCGCTGCTCCCGACGTACCTCCACACGTTCGAGCGGGACAAGGAGCGGTACGTCGGCGGCCTCTCGATGGTGCTCGGTCTGGTGTTCACGGTGAAAATCCTCCAGATGCTGGTGACGGGCGTCATGACGACGTACTACCTCTGGTTGGGTTCGACCTTCGCAGTCGTCACCCTCGTCGGCCTGTTCGCCGGAACCTATCTCCGACGCGTCGAAATCGACGAGCGGAAGTTCAACTGGTTGGTCGTCGCCATCCTGCTCGTCATCTCGCTGAAAATCTTCTCGAAGACGGTTCCGGCGCTGTTCTTCTGAGAACTACTGTACCGTGGCGACGTTCCACCCGTCGTCCGTTATTCGCTCCTCGGCGACCGTTTCGCCGTCGCCCAGGACGCGGAACAGGAATCCTTCTCCGTTCCGCTCCGTCGCGAGTCGAATCGTCCTCACGTCGGCGTCGAATTCGGTTCGCCGCTCCTCGGGGACCCAATCGTCACGGATAGCCGTCATGCCGAAATCGCCGTACGAAACCGTGGTCGATTCCTCGATGGTTCCGTCGGCGCGAACCTCCGCGACGATTCCTTCGTTGCTCTCGTTCTCCCGAATCACGAGCGTATACGTCGTGAGTGACATGGGGGAGCGTTTGCCACCGCCGACCATTCGCGACGTGGTTGCAAATGCTGGGCTTTTTACTCGACCCGTTCGAGAACGACTCCGTCCGTGAACCCGCCCCGTTCGTCGGCTTTTTCGGCTCGAATCCGTTCCAGTTCGGCACGCGTGAGTCCGTTGGAGTCCGCCAGCGCATAGACGACTTCGAGCACGTCGGCCAGTTCCGCTGATTCGCCGGATTCATGGAACTCCGTTACCTCCTCGTCCAACTTCTCCGCGAGTCGTCGCTCGTACTCGCCTTCGTCCGCAATGTGTGTTACCGGACGCTCGTCGTTTTCCTCGATGATCACCGGAATCCGATCACGAACCAGTTTGTCGTACGTTTGGGTCATGGGAATGAAAGGGGAACTGATGGTAAAAGAACACCGGCGGGACTGCCCCTGTCGTGTGATGGTTCGTGAGACATGATGGTAACTGCTCCGAGTTTCGACTTCACCGGACCTTATTATCGGGTAACAAAATCGCTCATTCGAGCGTTAAGCGTCCTCGTCCGTCGGCGAAACGATGCGAAACTGAAGCGAGAAGGTCGCGCCGTCGTCGTTTTCGGCCCAGACATCCCCGCCGTACTTCTCCATCAGACGGTCCACGAAAAAGAGGTCCAACCCCTGTCCGTGGTGGAGCTGGCTGACCTCCTCTCGCCCGAAGATGAGGTCGTGTTCGTCGTCGGCGATTCCGGGCCCGTTGTCCTCGACCTCCCCCGTGAGCGTCGATTCGTCGCGGTGAAATCGAACGAAGACTCGCGGAACACGGGAGTCGTTGTGTTCGACCGCGTTCGAGAGGATGGCCTCAAGCGCGATTCCGATGGCATCGTCGGCTGCGACGAAGGTCGGTTCGTCTCCGAGGTCGCTCGTGAACTCCGCACCGGGATAGGCATTCCGAGCGGCCCTGAGTTCGTTACGAATCACCTCGTCGATGCGGATGGGAGAAAGTGTCGGGTCGGTCCGCTCCGAGAGCAGTTCGTCCAGATCGCGAGCGGTCTCGGCGTATTTGATGATGGAGTGCATCCGGCGGTGTGCGGTCGAGAGTGACTGCTGTAACTCCTCGTCGTCCACGATTTCCGCGACGATTTCGATGTGACCGAGGACGACGTTCGCGTCGTTTCGAAGGTTGTGACGGAGGACGCGGTTCAGGATTCGAAGGCTCCGTTCGTACTGCCGCCGTTCGGTCAGGTCGGAGAAGAACCCGGCATACCCGTGTAGTTCGCCATCGACATAGATCGGGGTACACGACCCTTGTCCGTAAATCAGCCGACCGTCCTTCGTCGTGGTTTCGAATCCACCCACCCACGAGTCGTCGTTCGAAAGCGACGCCGTCATCTCCTCGTACACGGACCGTTGGCCGAACAGAATCTCCGGGTTTTCGCCGACGAGTTCGACCCTGTCGTAGCCGGTGAAATCGACACACGCTTCGTTCACGTCCCGGATGACGAAACTCGAATCGGTAATGATGGCGGGTTTTTTCGTCTCCCGAAACGCCTTTTTGTAAATACTCGGGTCGGTGCCGTTCATGTCTCCATCCACAATCCTTATCCAGAGAATATATCGTTATCGAGACCAAAATATCGTTCCTCACAATCGATAGAAAATGTGGCAAAAGTGTTTTTATTATCGATCAGTGATGGTATAGTACTAGATGCCCCGTCAACGGCTCGTAGATAAACTGTCAAATCCTCAAGATCACGTGACACAGATAGTTGAAGCGACGCTTCCCGATTCGGTCGCCGAACTGGCGAATTCGTACGACGTGACGGTCGGTAACCGTGACAGATTTCTGTGGCAATGGATCTATACTCTTTTTCCTTCGTTTACGCTCTCCTGTGTTCCAGACGAGCATGCGGAAACAGCTCGGACACAGAAGACGATTCTGACGATGTTCGTCACCCTGTTGGACGACCTCGCCGAAATGGGTCACAACCGGGAAACGTTCGAAGAGGCGTGTCAAATCCCGTATCGCCGTGAATCCGTGAACCCCGACTGAGACGGGGTAGATTCGGAGCAACTTCGGTTCATCCAACAGGTGTGGGACGCTTTCGAGGACGGTATCACGGCGGCCCCCATGCACGACGAGCACAGGGACATATTCGACTGTGACCTTCGGCAGACGCTCACCGCCATCGACTACTCTCGCGTCCTCAACGACAACGTCGAACTCGCCAACATGGAGGGAATCGAGCATTACGACCCACACAACATGCTCATGTTTCCGTACGCGAACGTGGACCTGATGTACTCGCCGTCGTTCGATACAGCCGACCTCGGGTCGCTCAGGTCGGTCATCTGGAACCTCCAACGAATGGCACGAATCGGCAACTGGACGACGACGTGGGAGCGGGAACTCCGCGAAGGGGACTACACGGCAGGGCCGATCGTGTACGCCCTGCAAGAGAAAATCATCTCGCCGTCGGACTTGGACCCGGCCGACGAGGACGCTATCGAATGGGTGACGAAACTGATCGAGGAAAACGACGTCGAGGACCGGTTTCTCACCGACTGGGACGAACGATATGCGGAAGTCACGGAACGAGACGAACAGGCCGATAGCGTCGATTTGGGGGCGTTCGCGGAGGGGATGAAGACGGTGCTGAGCTATCAAATCGCGGCACGCGGTCGGAAGTGAGCTACGTTTTGCGCCCCGTCACCGATTCGATTCGCAGTTCGTACAGTTCGGGTTCCACGTCACTGAGCGATTCGTCGAACACCCGGAGAGGGACGAATCGATCGTTTATCTCGGCCTCGCTGAGCGTGTCGGACGCGGGAGCGAGACTACCTTGCACGAGGATGCTCCACGACTCCTCACCCGTCGTTTCGTACACGACGAAACTGGCAGTATCGGTGGATTCCACGAACGATACCTTCTCGCTCCCCTCCTCGACGCCGAAGCGAAGCAGGATTTTCTCACCATCGTAGTGGAACGAGACTGGGAGCGAGTAGGCATCACCATCGCGAGCGAGCGACAGGACGCCGGTGTCCGTCGCTTTCAATTTCCGTTCGAGTTCCGTTTCGTCCATGCCGAACGTGTAGACGTACTCCAAATGTTCCATACTGGCACTACGGAGGCCATCGGCATAACTCGGCCGACTGAACCGTGTCGATTCGAGTGGCTTTTCCCGCATCGCACCGGAGTCGGAAGCATGGAGGAAGACCGGTCCTTTCGCGTGCTCGCCACCCGCTCGGACGGAAGCCTGCGGTTGCTCGACCGGGAGACGTACGAACCGGTCGTCACCGCCCCCGACGGCCACGGAGGGACCGTAGACGGCGTTCACCCCGGCTACCGTATCGACGCCGACCTCGACTGGTCGAGCGCCGAACCGACGGTTCGGTCGATCTCGGTGCGCCGGAAAACGTCGTACACCTTCGTCGACGGCATCGACCCCGTCTTCGAGGTCGCACAGCAAGCGTGGACGGAGGCCCGGATGGCGGACGAGTCGATGAACAGCACCGTGACGCGAAACACCGACAACGAGGTCAACGGCGTGCTCTACGTGTTCGCCGAGGACGACGGTGGACGCGTCTTCGAGTCGTTCCGCGACGGCACCCGCCCGTTGGAACCGCTGATAGACCGGGTGAACGAGGGGGAAGGCGACGACCCGCGGGACGTGTTCGTGCTCCGTCCCGCCGAGGGAGCCTACGTCATCGTCACCATCGCGCTCCGGAAGGGCGGTCAGTTCGCGGAAACGCTTCGGGAGACGTACGACTGTCCGGCACCGTCGGAAGGGTGACCGAATCCGTCTCCGTCGTTTCTATCCAATCCGCGGCTACAACGTCTCGTCGAGATAGTCGGCGACGATCCGATGCGATCGAATCTTCTGGTCGATATCGAACGAGCCGTGTCCTTGTTCGCCCAGTTCCTCGTAGACGAATTCCTCGCCGTCCGCCCACCCACGCGCTACGAGCGCGTCCCGATACAGTCGCGCCTGTGAGACGGGACACCGCGGGTCGTTGACGCCGTGAATCATGAGAATGGGGAATTCCGCCGAATCGACGTTGGATATCGGTGACCGTTCGCGGTACAGGTCCTCGTTCTCGTCCGGGTCTCCGAGTTGCTGTTCCAGGATGTGCTGGTAATGCGGCATGGAATCCTCGTACAACCTTCGAAGGTCGGTGATGCCGACGTTCGCCATCGCAGCCGCCCAGAGGTCGGGGTACCCTACGTGCTGGCTGTAGGCGCTGTAGCCGCCGTAGGAGCCGCCGAACACCGCGACGCGGTCCTCGTCTATCCAGTCCCGTTCCATCAGCCAGCGGCCGCCGTTGGCGATGTCCTCCTGTTCGCCGCCGCCCCAATCGCCACGGATGGCGTATTTGAACGCCCGACCCCTCCCCGTCGAACCGCGATAGTTCGGCTGGAAGACGGAGTAACCCCGTGCGACCAGAAACTGGGTGAGTTCGTTGAACGACCGAGTGTACTGTGCGTGCGGCCCGCCGTGTACCAACACGACCGCCGGTTGCCCGGTCGCCTCGGGATCAGCGCCTGGCCGTTGTCGGGCGTCGTACAGCAGTCCTCCGATCGTCCAGCCACCGGACTCGTAGGTGACGTACTCCGCATCAACGAACGCCGACGGGTCGATGTCCCCGTATTCGGCGTCGAGGACGACCTCGTGCTCGTCGGTACCGAGGTCGTAGGCGAGGAGTCGCTGTCGTTCGTCCGGTGTCGTTTGCGTGAGGACGACGCGGCCATCCGCGAGGAACGGCCGGTCGACTCCTTGGACGACGGTCGCGTTGCCTTCGGGGAGATCCAGTTCCCGCCCGGTTCCGGTTCCGAGGTCGTAGACGACCGGAACCGTTGCCGCCCTGCGAGTTCGAAGGACGAGCGCGCGGCGACCGTCCGAGGTGAACGTCGAGGGATATTCGACGTGTTCGCCGTCCCCGAGCCACTCGACGGAATTCCGTTCGAGGTCGTAGATTCCGGCGCGAGGTTTGTCGTCCGCGTTGTCCTCGATCAGCAAGCGCGTGCCGTCAGGACCCCAGTCGGAAACTGACGTTTCCGATCCGATTTCGCCGACGTCGAGGCGTCGCGGGTCGCTCCCGTTCGAGGCGGCGACGTACACGTCCATATTGTCGAGGTCGTCGGTTTCGTTGGTCACGTAGGCGATCCGTTTCCCCTCGGGACCGTACATCGCATTCCACGTCGGTCGGTCGTAGGCTGTGAGCCGGTCGGTTTCTCCGGTCTCTAGTTCGATACGATACAGATTCATCTGCTCGCCCTCATCGCTCGCGTACAGGAGATATCGACCGTCCGGGGAAACGTCGCAGATCACGCACTGGCCGTCGGTTTCCACGATCGTTTCTCGGTCGCCGTCCGTCGTCAGCGCGTGAACGTCGTTCTGTTCGTCGCCGCCGTCGTCACGGTGGAAGAATATCCGTTCACCGTCGGTACTCCAGCAAACGTGCCAGCGGGCGCTCTTCGGGACGTTTCCGTCGCTCACCTGTTCGAGTTCTCCGGATTCGACGTCGAGGATACACAGTTCGTTCCGGCCGGTTCCGTCGTAGTAACACGCGACGCGTTCGCCGTCGCGTGACACCATCGGATGGTAGAACTCCGGGAGGGACGCGAGCGCTTCGAGCGGAACCGCCGAGTCGGAGGAATCGTGCGTCGGGTCGGACATACCTGTCTTCGATGCGTATCCGACGGTAATAATGTTATTCGTCTATCAACTACTCAGTCGAGCGGCTGGGTATCCTCGGTGACCCCCTCGACCGCTTCGTCGTCCTGTTGGAGGCCTTTTTGAAGGTAGTAGAACGCGCCGAGCGTCCCGATGATACCGACGATACCGCCGATGTAGAAGGCGTCCTGTATCCGAAACGTGTCCGTAATGGCTCCGAAACCGACCGGGCCGAACACCTGTCCAGCCGAGAGGGAGGCGGTGAACGCGCCCGTCACGAGACCCATCCCGTGGACGCGGCCGCGTTCGGTGCGGATGGCGACGGCGGAGGTTCGGGAGACGGCGCTGAACGCGCCCATGCAGATCATGAGTCCGATTAACAGGGGAAGCGTGGTGGCGAACGGAACGGCGAGCATGGTGAACGCGCTCAACAAACCGCCGGTGACGATGAAGTGAACGCGATACTCCGCGTAATCGTCGGACAGGCGACCGAGCGGAATCTGGAGAACCCCACCGACCGCCATGTACACCGAGAGGACGACGCCGACCATCGTGGATGACAGCCCGAAGGCCGCCGAGGTTGCGAGGACGGGGAAAAACGAGTTGAAGCCCCAGCGGTAGAATCCACGCGCGACGATGTACGTCATGATACCGCGGAGTTCGAAGTCGGCCCAGACGGCACGGGCGGCCTCCCACGGGTTCGGAGCCCCCGCTGTATCGCGCACGTCGTCGGGGAGTTCGGGAACGAGAACGACGACGAGGAAGAACGAGACGACGGTGAGAGCCGCCATCACGTAAAACGGCGTCGTAATCCCGGTGAGGGTGAACCACGGCGTGTGAATCGCGTGGTCGGCGAAATAGCCGCCGACGGTCGGCCCGATGGCGATACCGCCGAACAGCGAGACGTAGAACAGGTTCGTGATGGAGCCTTCACTTCCTTCCGGCGTGATGTCGCCGACGTACGACTGTGCGATAGGCGTCACGAGGACCGACGAGAACCCTTGACAGAACCGCACGACCCCGAGCATGAGCGGCGACGAAACCATCGAGTACGCGATGGAGAGGACGGCGAACAGACCGAGACCCGTGAGAAGTAGGTTCTTCCGTCCGTAGGAGTCGGAAACCCGACCGGTGAACGGCGCGAGAACGCCCCGAGAGATGGCAAATCCGGAAAAGATGAGTCCGACGATGACGCCGGACGCACCGAGGTCTTGCGCGTACGTCGGGAGAATCGGTTCGAGGATGCTGAAGCCGAGCATCGAGACGCCGGTCGCGACGAACAGGCCGACGAACGCCCCCTTGTGCTCGCCGAGTTCGTCAAGCATGTCTCTCACGCACCGTGGCGTAGCTACTCGTGTTCGAGAGACGGTTCATATGCGACTTACTAACCAGTTAGTAAAAACGGTTACGACCGAGGTAGTCCGGGGAGTTGTTGTCCGAAAAAAGAACCGTAGCACGCGAAAAAAGCGGACGAAACGCTATCTGGATGGTCAGTCGTCGCTCGAAGCCGTCGAGTCGTCCATCGGCTCCGCGCCGCCCTCGCCCATCGAGACGTGGGCCTCTTCGCTGAGTTCCGCGTTGGGGAGCGTGAGCGAGACGATGAACGCAAGGATGAGGACACCCATTCCGGCGAGGAACACGGTGTCGATGCTGTTCGCCATCGCCGTCACCACCACGTGCTGAATCTGGTCCGGGAGCTTTTCGATGGCCTCCGGGCCGATGCTCGCGGCGTCGGACGTGAGCTGTCCGGAACCGGCCTGTCCGGCGAAGGCGTCGGAGAGGCGGTTGGTGAGCTGGTTGTTCAACAGCGCGCCGAAGACGGCGACGCCGATGCCGCTGCCGAGACTCCGACTGAACGTGACGGAGGTGGTTGCGACGCCGAGGTCTTCCCGGCTCACGGCGTTCTGCACCGCGACGGTGAGGACGGGCATGACGAACCCGAGTCCCATCCCGGTGATGATCATGAAGATGGTCGATTCCGTCGAGGTGGTCGATGGTCCCATCGTGTGGAGGAACCAGTAACCGATAGAGCCGACGAGGGTTCCGACGACGGCGAATATTTTGTAGCGACCGAACCGAGTCATCAGCTGTCCCGTCGCGCCGCTCGTGACGAGCATCCCACCGACGAGCGGGAACAAGAGCAGACCGGAGTTGGTCGCGCTCACGCCGAGGACGTCCTGCAGGAAGACGGGGAGGTAGATGGTCGCCCCGAACATCCCGATACCGAGACAGAAGCTCAGCGTCATGACGCCCACGACCGTGTGCCTGTCGAGCAGGTGAACCGGGAACACCGGTTCGTCGACGCGCAGTTCCTGCAGGACGAACAGGACGCCGAAGACGATGGTCGAAGCGATCAGTCCAAGGATCTGGACGGAATCCCAGGCGTACTCGCTACCGCCCCACGTCGTGGCGAGCATGAGCGAACCGACCGCGACGACGAGGAGCGCCGCCCCGAGGTAGTCGATATCGTGGTCGGTGTCCGGCGTCGGAAGGTCGAGTTTGAAGTGCGTGATGAGGATCGCTGCGAGTCCGATGGGGACGTTGATGTAGAAGATCCAACGCCAACTGTAGTGGTCGGTGAGGTAGCCGCCGAGGAGCGGTCCGCCGACGGTCGCGCCACCGAAGATGAGCATCATGTAGCTCATGTACTTCCCACGTTCGCGGGGCGAGAAGATGTCGCCGAGGATGGTCGTCGCCATGGCGATGAGACCACCCGCGCCGATACCTTGCAGCGCGCGGAAGGCCGCGAGTTGCGTCATCGGGCCAACGACGTCGTTGATCGCGGCGAACTCCCCGGCGAGTCCGGAGAGGATCGAGCCGATCAGGAAGATGGAGATGGACGTCTCGAAGATGAGCGAGCGTCCATAAATGTCGCTCAGCTTCCCGTACAGCGGCGTCGTCACCGTGACCGTCACGAGGTAGGCCGTGACGATCCACGACATCTTGCTTGCGTCACCGAGGTCGCCGACGATGCGCGGGAGCGCGGTCGAAACGATGGACTGGTCGATGGAGCCCAGCAACATCCCCAACATGAGTCCGCCGAGAATGATGGCCCGTTCACGACCGAGTCCGTTACTCGATTCCGTACTCATACGTTGACCCTCCGTTCGAGCGGTGGATCACTGCGTAAATATTGAATGAACATTCAGTCACCTATGGCTTACTGAACAGTTAGTCAGTGATAAATGTTTCGAGAGAAGAATTGCCACTCAGGTCCCCATTTCAGGTGCGAGAACGCTTCTCTTCCCAATTCTTCACGATTAGTGATTTCGTTTTGGCGGTCTCCATCCGCTTTCAGCACGGTAGCGAGTCGTCGCGAGGAGACGACACGACTACAATGATTGCATGGTGTACACCGCTTGCACAGTACTCACAGGTTCATCTGTCTCCGTTTCATCCCTTCTTCGGTTCGATGACAGTCCAAGCGTCATCAACAGACGAGCAGTTGGAGGGACGAGTCGCGATAGTCACCGGCGCTTCGCGCGGTATCGGCAGCGTAGTCGCGAAGCGGCTCGGCGGCGGATTTTCCGGCCGATGGCTCCGATTAACCCGCCATGCTGGAGCATGGTGGGGCGGAGATAACTGAACGTTCATTCAATTTTTATACCCGGAGTCCGTAGCTAGCGTATGCACCGATTCGATGCGAAAGCCATCGCGTTCGGTGGTCGGTCCCCGGAACGCGAAACGTTCGACCCGCCTCGGCCAACGCGGAAAACGATAGACGAGGGTTTCAGCCGGTAATGACGGCGAAACCATCTTTTCTTGAGGATCCGAGCGATACCCGTGGTGCCATCATGCGGGCGACGTATTTGGCCCTCTGCAAGCACGGCTACGCCGACCTCACGATTCAGCGCATCGCCGACGAGTTTCCGAAGAGCAAGTCCCTCCTCTACCATCACTACGACGGAAAGGACGACCTCCTGCTGGATTTCCTGGGATTCATGCTCGAACAGCAAAAGGAGCGAATTCCGGCGAAGCAGTCCTCGGGCAGTTCGCGGGACCATCTGAACGCCATCTTCGACCGCATTTTCGTCACACCGATTCCCGACGACTACCGGGATTTCTCGCGCGCGATGGTCGAACTCCGCGCGCAGGCCGCCCACGACGAGAAGTACCGGAACCACTTCACGCGCAGCGACGAGTTCTTCCGCGGACTCCTCACGCGCGTCATCCAGTCAGGTATCGACGAGGGCACCTTCCGCGACGTGGATGCCGAGGAAGTCGCGGAGTTCCTCCTTTTGATCGTCACGGGGGCGATGACCAAACGCGTCACGACGAACAACGATGCCATCGAGACGGCTCGTGACGAACTCGACGCCTACGTCCGCCGTCGCCTCCTCGCTGACGAGGAGTAAACCGACACCGGACTCAGTGAACGATGGTGACGGGAACCGGTGACCGTCGCGTCACGGACTCCGCGACGCTGCCGAGGAAAATCCTGTCGAGACCGGTTCGTCCGTGGCTCCCCATGACGATACCGTCGATGTCGTTCTCGCCGTCTCCCGCGTATTCTACGATGGTGTGTGCCGGTCGCCCCATCAGTGTGACCGTCTCAGTCGTGACATCCAGTTCGTCCGCCAGTTCGGTCATCTTTTCGAGGAGTTCGTCCGTGGCTTCCTGTTCGGCCTTCTCCACGTCGTCCGCGTAGAGCATGTCCCCGAACTCGTCCGAGGAGATCCACGATCGAGGATCGAGGACGTGCAGGAGGACGATGGTCGCCTCCGGATAGACGTCGGCGGCGTGTTCGAGAGCAGTTTCTGACTGTGGTGCAGCGTCTACAGGGACCAGAATTCGCCGAGACATAGGTCGTCTATCGACAGCGACCAGTACAGTTGTTTCGGTGGAAACGACGAACGCGAGGAAAAGTATCCCGTTCAGTCGGCCGGTGACGGGGTGTTGGCTCCCTCGACCTCGCTCGTCTTCCACGTCCCACGGCGGAACCAGAGGAACGCGAGGATGGCCGCGGCGACGTTCGAGAACGCTATCGCGTACCAGACACCCGTAGGACCCATCCCCCGTATCTCCAGTAGGTAGTACGCCACAGGGAGACGGAACACCCACAGCGAGAGGATGGTGAACACCATCGCGGTGGTCGTATCACCGGCCCCGCGGAACGCCGAGGTGACGACCCGGAAGACGCCGAGGAACAAGAACGTCGGACCGATGATGCGGAGATACTGTGCGCCGATGTGGATGACGGTTTGACGGCTGAAGTTCTCGCTGCTGCCGACGAAGATTCCGATGAGGGGTTCCGCGAAGCTCCACGCGAGGACGCTCACGACGACGAGGACGACCGCCAGTGTGGCGGACGCGTAGTACACCGCCCGCTCCGAGCGCTCCGGTTTGTCCGCGCCGAGGTTCTGGCCCACCATCGTCGTCGTCCCCTGTGCGAGCCCGATGCTGGGGAGGAAGACGAGCGAGTTCAGCCGATTACCGATACCGTAGGCCGCGACCGCCGGGTCCCCGGCCATGGCGACGATGGCGGTCAGGAACGTGATACCGAGCGCCCGCATCGACATATCGACGCTCGCCGGGACGCCGATGCGAACGATCTTCTTCACCGTCTCCGGTTCCGGAACGACATCGTCGAACGAGAGGTGAATCCCAACGCGGCCGCTGAACAGGATGGTGAGGCCGACGACAGCGGCGACTCCGCGCGACAGGACGGTCGCTATCGCCGCCCCTTGAACACCGAACCCGGTGAAACCGGTGGCGTCGAACAGCGTCGTCTGGAGGCCACCGAGTCCGAGCGCTTGCAACAGCAGGTTGTCCGTGAACCCGTAGACGAAGAACGGGTCGAGGACGATGTTGAGCGTGACGCCAAACGCCATGAGATACATCGGCGTCCGCGTGTCGCCCCAACCACGCAGGAGCGCCTGAAACATGAAGAAACCGAACATGAAGAACACGCCGAGGAAGGTCGTCCGCGTGAACTCCACGGTCCACCGATATATCTGCGTTCCCGGCGTCGTCCCGATGAGCGAGACGAGGGTCGGTGCGGCAAGATATCCGATGACCGCGAACACCAACGACGCGAGCAGCGTGAACGAGATGGTCTGTCCCGCGACGTGGTCCACCCGCTCGTGGTTGCCTGCCCCCTTGTTCTGTGAGACCAACGCGGTTCCGGCGATGGAAAAGCCGGTTCCGAGGCTGATGAGCAGGAAGATTATCGGGAACGCGTAGGAAACCGCGCTCACCGCGCCGGGACCGATCTGGCCGACCCAGAACGTGTCCGCGAGGTTGTACACGACCTGCATCAACTGGCTGGCGACGATGGGTGCCGACAGGATGAGGAGCGGTTTGTACAAGTCGCCGTCGGTCAGGTCCAGATCCCTATTTCCGGCGCTCATTCGTCGCCTCCGGCGCAAATATCGTCGACGAACTCGTCGATGACTTCACGCCCCACTTCGTTCGGGTCGTTGGATCCGAGGACGACTCCCCGGCCCCGGACCCCGTCGAGAAATATCAGGAGTCGTTCGGCCGCCCGTTCCGGATCGATGTCCTCCTCGAACTCGCCGCGCTCGATACCCCGAGCGATGATATCGGCGAACAGTCCCCGCAGTCGGTCGTTGTT
>NZ_JBAWAC010000426.1:0-5115 GCF_049589095.1 Haladaptatus sp.
TACTCCCCCTCGTAGTACTCCGCGCTCGCGTTCTCGTCGATGAATCCGGATTTGAAGCTGATCCACGCCAGCACGCTGATGAAGATCATCGGCGGGAGGATGGCGAACCCCCAGAGCGGGTTGAGTCCCCAGCCGAGAATGAGCACCAAGTCTATCAACCCGAGCGCCATGAACGGAACGACTGCTTTCATCGCCCGCCACCGGTCTACTTCACCGGTTTCGGTTGGTAGTGGCGTTCCCATACCACCTGTTGCGTGGCGGACGACCAAAAACCGTCCGTTCGTGCCCACGCGGTGGCAACCGTTCGTCCGTACGTTGGAAGAATCACCCGTTCATGCTCAAGTGGCTAGCCGTCGTACCACCTCGCATGGTGACACAACTCTCGGACGACGTGTGGTGGCTCGACCTCGGGGGCGTCAACTGCTATCTCGCGGACGACGACGGCGATCTGACCCTCGTCGACGCCGGGACGCCCTTCGACAGCGGCGACATCATGCGCGAGGTGCGGGACGCGGGCTACTCCATCAACGACGTCGACCGCGTTCTCATCACGCACTACGATTTCGATCACGTCGGGGCGCTCGCCCGCCTGCCGCTCCAAGCGCCGATATACGTCGGCGAAGCGGACGCTCCGCTCGTCTCCGGTGCGGACGCGCCCGACTGGCACAACCACAAGGGAGCGTTCCAGCGCGTGGCAGGCACGCTCCTTTCCCGTCCCGACACCGAAGTCCATCCCGTAGCGGACGGCGACGAAATCGGGAGTTTCACGGCCTACGCAACGCCGGGGCACTCGCCGGGGCACCTCGCCTACGTCAGCGAATCGCTGAGCGCGGCCTTCCTCGGGGACCTCGTTTTCGAGGATCACGGAAAGCTGACCGCCTCCGCGTGGGCGATGAGCTACGACACCGAAGCAGTACACGACAGCATCCTCTCCCTTCAGTCCCGCGCACCCGACTTCGAAATCGCCGCGATGGGCCACGGTGTCCCGTTCTACCGTGACGGGAGCGACCGACTGACCGAACTCACCGAATCGCTGTAACGTCGGCTCGTTTGCCTATCGCTTCCACTTCGCTCTCCTATCGAGTCAAACGGCGCGTCGTCCCGTCTACGCGGGGCTTCCGAGTCGCGCAACGAGAAATTCTCCGAGTCGATTAGCTACCTTCTGCTCCTGTCCGATGAAGAAGTGGTCGGCGGGGAACTCCTCGGTCTCGAAGCCGAGTTCGTCCGCGCGCTCGACGAGCGGTTCCCAGTCCGCCAAATCGTCGCGCGTTCCGTAGAGGACTTTCAGCGGGACTTCGACGTCGTCAAGCGCGGCCGCGGCGTCCAACTCGTCGGTGAGCCGGGAGGCGGGTGCGAGAAGTGCGATGACATCCACGTTCTCGTCCACGCCCGCGAGGGTGGCGATCGCGCCGCCGAAACTGAAGCCGAAGATTCCCACCGAGTCGTAGCGTTCGCGCGCAAAGCGCACGGCGTTGCGGGCGTCCTCGCGCTCGCCGTAGCCTTCGTCCCAATCGCTGTAATCGAAGCGTAGACAGGCGATGCCGTGGTCCGTGAGGTACTCCGACAGTGCGACGAGGCGGTTGTCGTTTCGGTTGCCGTCGAACTGTGGATGGGGTGGGCAGGCGACTATTACCCCGTCTGTCTCCCCTTCAGGCTCGTCCAACGACCCCCGCACGTCCCGAACGCCGGGGACGACGACTTTGTTCGAGGTCACACTGGCGTGTTAGCTTGGTGAGGATTTTAAAGGTCGGGTTCTGAATATAGTGGTATGGGAGTACTCTCACGCATGTCGTACGTCGTCCGCTCGAAGGTAAACGCCGTCCTCAACAGGGCAGAAGACCCGACCGAGACGCTCGATTACTCCTACGAGCAGATGCGCGATGAACTACAGGACGTCAAACAGGGCATCGCAGACCTCACGACGCAGAAAAAACGCCTCGAAATCCAGAAGCGCCGCCTCGAAGAGAACGTCGAGAAGCACAACGATCAGGCGCGCCAAGCGGTCAAGCAGGACCGCGAGGATTTGGCCCGGCAGGCCCTCGAAAAGAAAAAGCAGAAGATGAACCAGATCGAGGACCTGGAGAGTCAGATTGCACAACTCCAGAACACACAGGACAACCTCGTGGAGAAGAAGAACGAACTCCAGAACCGCATCGAGGAGTTCCGTACGAAGAAGGAGAGCATGAAAGCCCGCTACGAGGCCGCGGAAGCCAACAGCCGCGTCTCCGAGGCGATGACCGGCGTCGGCGACGAGATGCAAGACGTCGGGATGGCCATCGAGCGCGCCGAGGAGAAGACGGAGGACATGGAAGCCCGTGCGGAAGCGATGGACGAACTGCAGGACACCGGCGCGTTCGAGGATGCGCTTTCCGATAAAAGCAGCCTCGACCGCGAACTCGAAGAGATGCGCACGAGCGGCGAAGTCGACTCCGAACTGGAGACGCTGAAAGCCGACATGGGAATCGAGGACGAACCCGAAGAAGAATCGTCATCCGCGTCCTCCGATGACGACGAAATCGACCTCTCGGACATCGAAGCGGAAGTCGCCGCGGAAGAATCGGAATCGGACGCGGAGACCGAAGCGGAGAGCGAGACCGAACAGAACAATTCGTAATCCCTCCGGCAAAAACAACCGTATTCGGCAAGTGTCTATTTCAACGTACTCGGCCTTTCATTTCCCATGAGCGAGTCTGGCGGGAGCGCACAACCCGGGGACACGATGCGCGAGCGAGCGAACGAGAGCCGGGTGAAGCTGTGGATCTTGATGGAGGCGAACCGATGGTTCGTCGCGGGCGGTACCCTGATAGCCGTCTTCGTAGCGCTGGTCGTGTTGGGCGTGCTTGACCCGTCGCCGCTGCAACAGTACATCGGCCCTAGCGACGACGCGGTTGATACGGTGTTTCAGGGCTTCGTCGGGGCGATCATCACGGGTGTGACCCTCGTCGTGACGCTGAACCAACTCGTCCTCTCGCAGGAGCTCGGGCCGGTCGGCGATCAGCAGAGCCGAATGGAGGGGGCGATGGAGTTCCGCCGGGAAATCGAAGACGCGCTCGACGTTCCGGCCGCACCCCCCGAACCGGCGTCGTTCATGAAAGCGCTCCTCGATGAAACCGCATTGCGGGCCGAAACGCTTGCCGACGCCGTGGACGAGAGTCGAGACGAAGACCTCAAAGAGGAAATCCGGAGCTACGTCGATGGCCTGACGGGCAACGCGGACGAGGTGAGCGACACGCTCGAAGACACGCAGTTCGGGACGTTCGACGTACTCTCGGCCATCCTCAACTTCAACTACTCGTGGAAGGTCTTCCTCGCGCGGAAGATCCGCCACAAGCACGCCGATGCGCTCTCCGAGGAGGCCGACGACACGTTCGACGACATCATCGAATCGCTCACCTTCTTCGGACCGGCGCGTGAGCACTTCAAGACGCTCTACTTCCAGTGGGAACTCGTCAACCTCTCGCGGGCCATGCTGTACACGGCGGTCCCCGCGCTCGTGGTCACGATTTCGATGATAATCTACTTCGACGCGAAAGCGATTCCGGGCTACACGTTCGGCATCAGCAACGACGTGCTGACGGTCAGTTTGGCATCTACGATCGCAATCACGCCGTTCATGATCCTGCTCGCCTTCATCCTGCGGATTGCGACGGTAGCCAAGCGGACGCTTTCGATTGGCCCATTTATTTTGCGAGAGACGAAGCGGAGCGACGAATTAGACTGAAAAAATTATCTTGAACTCTTCCTCAATCGGACACTATTATTACAAAAGGAGTAGTGGTTGTTACATGGATAACACGGGACCGAACTCTTCGGTGGCATCGGAGGCAAAGCTCTCACTCCTAACGAAATCTGCAATCGCGATTATCCTGATAGTCGCTGCATTATATTCACTAGCTATCGAATCAGGACCGGTATTTTTCATACTGACTGCCATAATCATCGGCGTCATTTACGCTCTCTTTCGGATTGTAGTGATCTATCGGAACTAGCTTTTAGCGAACATTTGAGACTGTTTTCAGTATCTCTAAACGGTGAAAACAGGAAATGGGATCGTTTGGAATTGTGGCCGTGGTGAAGCGGGCGTTGTCCCTCGAACCGTTCATTTTGCGGGAGACGAAGCGGAGCGACGAGGTGGACGGAGAAGTGGGTAGGTTGGGTGAGTGGTTCGTTCGAGATTTGTTAGTGACGGTGTGCTGAGTGCAGAGGACGAGTTCAACAGAGGGTGCAGTTATCAGTATGGGCTGTGTATACGTCTACATGCCCGAAGAAGTCCTGTTCAAATCGGAGAGCGATCAGAGTCGAGAAGAAATCGCAACGTACCTTCGCCGTGTCGCCGAGAAGTTGGAACAAGGCGACGCGATTACGCTCAAATCGGGGTCCGAGTCCGTGACGATAGAGCCGTCGGCTCGTCCGACGTTCGAGGTCAAAGCCGAACGCGAGGGACCGACGGACGGACCCGGTGAATTGAGTATCGAGTTCGAACTCGAATGGGACGAGAACAGCGGTGAGGGAGATAGTGGGAGTGGCCAGCTAGAAATCGAGTGATTGGACGACGTGACGGTCGATTCCGCGTGAAAAGCTCGCTTAGGGAAATGCCACAGCGGTCCAGCCGCCTCAGTCGAGGAATCCGAGTTCCGTACTCTTCTCGTCGCGCTCCGTCTCCAAGTGATCGTGGAACTCCTCCAACGAAACGTCCTTCTCCTCTCGCTCCAGGCGGTCGCGGACCGAAATCGTGCCCGCTTCCTCCTCGTCGCCGCCGACGACGATCATGTACGGAATGCGGTCGTCGTGGGCCTGCTGGATCTTACGGCCGACGGTCCACGAGCGATCCTCGACCTCGACGCGGAAGTCGCCGAGTTGGTTGGCGACGCGGTGGGCGTAGCCGAGGTTGTCGTCGCTGACGGGGAGCACGCGGACCTGTTCCGGCGAGAGCCAGAGCGGGAACTTGCCGTCGAAGTGCTCGATGAGCACCATGAAGAAACGCTCGTAGCTACCGTACAGCGCGCGGTGGATCATGACCGGGCGCTCCTCCTCGTTGTCCTCGGTGACGTAGCTCAGGTCGAAGCGCTCGGGCATGTTGAAGTCGAGTTGGACCGTCGGGCCGTCCCAGACGCG
>NZ_JBAWAC010000427.1:0-2906 GCF_049589095.1 Haladaptatus sp.
TGTCCAACCCTTCACGGAGGAGGTTGATGCCGACGAGTACGTCGAACTCGCCCAATCTGAGTCCCCGAACGAGTTCGTGGCGTTCGAGCGTGTCCGTCTCGTCGTGCATGTACTCGACGGCGACACCCGCTTCTTCGAGGTACTCCGTGAGGTCCTCGGCCATCCGCTTGGTCAGCGTCGTCACGAGGACGCGCTCGTCGTTCTCGATGCGCTCGTCGATACGGCCCATCAGGTCGTCGATTTGGCCCGAAGCCGAGGCGACCTCGACCTTCGGGTCCACGAGGTGCGTCGGGCGAACGATCTGCTCCGCGATCTGCTCGCTCTGCTCGCGTTCGTAGTCGGCGGGCGTCGCGGAGATGTAGAGCGTTTTGTCGCTCTTCTCCTCGAACTCCTCGAACGTGAGCGGGCGGTTGTCGTAGGCCGTCGGAAGCCGGAAGCCGTTCTCGACGAGCGAATCCTTTCGGGACTTGTCGCCCGCAAACTGCCCCCTGATCTGGGGTACCGTCTGGTGGGATTCGTCGATGACACAGAGGAAGTCGTCGGGGAAGTAGTCCAGCAAGGTGTACGGCGCATCGCCGACCTCTCGCTCGGTGAAGTACACCGAGTAGTTCTCGATCCCCGAGCAGTAACCCGCCTCCTTCATCATTTCGAGGTCGAACGTGGTCCGTTCTTCGATCCGCTGGGCGGCCACCAAATCCCCGTTGCGCTCGAAGTAGCGGATCCGTCGCTCCAAATCTCCCTCGATTTCCGCGATCGCTTCCGCCATCGTCTCCTCCGGGATCGAGTAGTGCTCCGCCGGGTGGACGAGCACGGCGGGTTCCCGCGATTTGACCTCCCCTTCGAGCGGGTCGATCTTCACCATCTGGTCGATCTCGTCGCCCCACAGTTCGACGCGGATCGCGTATCGGCCGTACATCGGGAAGATTTCGACGGTGTCGCCGCGAACCCGGAACGTCCCCTGCGTGAAGTCCATGTCGTTTCGGTCGTAGTTCAGGTCCACGAGGCGGGCGAGCAGTTCCTCGCGTTCGATGGTCTCGCCGACCTCCAGCCGTAGCCGCATGTCCTCGTAGTTTCGCGGGTCACCGAGGCCGTAAATCGCGGAGACCGAGGCGACGACGATGACGTCGTCACGGGTCAACAGCGAGCGGGTCGCGGAGTGGCGCAGGCGGTCGATCTCCTCGTTGATGGACGCGTCCTTGTCGATGTACGTGTCCGTCTGTTCGACGTAGGCCTCCGGTTGGTAGTAGTCGTAGTAGGAGACGAAGTACTCCACCGCGTTGTCCGGGAAGAGGTTTCTGAATTCTTCGTACAGTTGTGCCGCCAGCGTCTTGTTGTGTGCGATGACGAGCGTGGGTTTCTGGATTTCCTCTATCGTCCACGAAACCGTGTTCGTCTTCCCCGACCCCGTGACGCCCAACAGGGTCTGTTTTTCCATCCCCTGATTGAACCCCGTCGCCAACTGCTCGATGGCCTCGGGTTGGTCGCCCGCCGGGTCGAACGGCGCGTCAACTCGAAAGTCGGTTTCGGCGTCGGGGTTGTCCGGCCGAAGCGGGCCGGACTGGGTGTCGCTCATGGTATCTTTCGTAGGAATTCGAGCTACTTGAGCGGGTCGCTTGTCTGAGCAAGTGGCGGTTCTCACGGCCGTCGTTGGTGGGAAGTAGCCCTCGAAAGCCCCCACCCAGCCACGCTCGCACGATTCGCGTGACTGTACCGGTAGCTCCGAGGAAAGTCGCTACGAAAGGATCGAGTTTACCGCGACTACAGTCCCAGATCCCTCCAGCGCAACGCTATCCCGTGAATTGGTGGTGGTAGACGTACTGCTCCCTCGTCCCGCCGGTGAACAGGTCGGTGATGCGCTCCTCGATGCGTTCGAAGCCGTTGGCTTCGAGGAACTCGGTTCCGGATTCGCTGTCGGCGAGGACGGGGGCTTTCAGTCGGGTGAGGCCGCGTTCGTGGAGTCGCTCCTCGATTCCGGAGAGGAGGGTGGTCCCGATCCCGGTCCGCCAGTGGTCGGGGTCGACGTAGATGTCGGTCAGTTCGCCTTCGCCGACGCTGTCGGCGTGGGTCTGTGCGGTGGCGTGGACGTACCCGACGAGGTCCTCGTCCGCCGTGGCGACGAGGGTTTCCGCCTCGTCGTCGTCCATTCGGGTTTCGATCTGTTCGACAGTGTACCATTGGTTGAACGCGGCATCGTGCTCCTTGGGAGGGAGAAAGTCGTAGGCTTCCTGCCACGCCGCGTGTGCGACTCGGCGGATATCGGCCGCGTCGCTTGCCGTCGCCGGTCTGATTTCCATACGGAATATGATTCCACGCTGAATCATAGCGTTGGCGGTGGTTTGGAATGGTTCTGCCATACTCGGGAATGAATATGGAACGACACCGAATGGATAAGGAACGACGCTGAATGGGTATGGAACGGCACTGAATGGGCAACTGTTAGGGGATGGAACGACAACCGGCGAATCATGACCGATGCAGACGACCTCGCGGAGCAGGTATTGGCGGGAGACCTGCGCCTGCACGAACTCGAAGACCACACGGATGCCGATACGGCGACTGAGGCGCGCCGGAAACTCCTCGAATCGGAGACGGACGCAACGCTCGATACGGTCGGTGAGTACGCCTTCCCGGCCGAGGACGCCGAGACCGCCATCGAGAACATGGTCGGGACGATTCAGGTGCCGCTGGGTGTGACCGGGCCGGTCGCCGTCAACGGCGGGTCGGCCGACGGCGAGTACTACCTCCCGCTCGCGACGACGGAGGGGGCGCTCCTCGCCAGCGTCAACCGCGGTTGTTCCGTCATCGACTCCGCGGGCGGCGCGGACGCGCGCGTGACGAAGCAGGGGATGACCCGCGCTCCCGTCTTCCGCGTGCAGGGCATCGCGGAGGCCGAGGCGGTCGTGAAC
>NZ_JBAWAC010000428.1:0-4386 GCF_049589095.1 Haladaptatus sp.
GACAAACTGGATGAGGCGTTGGAGAGCGCTCCTGACGTGCTCAAACAAGTCGAGAATGCCTGAACTTCGACGGCTGATTTTTCCGATTGCTGGCGGGGGGAGATACCTGTTGCCTCGAAGAGGACACCGTTGCGACTGGTTTTCGGATAGCGGTCCGAATCGGAAGCCAAAATCTCATCGGGAGCCGAACGGAAACCGTTGTTCTGCCGAAAACAGCCGCGACAAGCGGTTCTTGGTGCTTTTCCTGCTTGCGGAAACGACCAACACACCGTACAGCAAATCGTATGATGCTATATGAAATAGGTCGCGTCGGCAACCGCGGCGTCGATACTCGTGCAAATAACTGCCCACAGGAAATCCTCGTCAGCTATCACTACTTACTTGATTGGGAACCGTCTTTACTTTTGTATGAATCGGCGGTCATTCAATCGTCTCTTTGCGCTGGGGGGTCTCTCACTCGTCTCCGGTTGTAGCCACCCGCTGCCGCCGCCGAAAGGAAAAGTCATCGAACGGTCGGTGGTGGGGAAGTCCGGTGGTGAACAGACGCCCCTCTTGAGTGTGACGGATAACGGCGATGGTCCATCGGTCGGCTCCGTCCTCCACGGCCGTTCTATCGGACCCGGTTTCGTGCTCGACGAGGAGTTGCGGGGGAAGTTGGGGCGAAAATACGGGAATATCGGCTACTATCTGAAGATACGCCACGAGGGGTACGATGGGGTACAGTTAGCGCCTGCAGATGGCTCGGTGAAATGGTATTCGACTCCGCTCGACCAGTTCAACACCGTCCAGATAGACGACTTCGTCATCCTCGCCACCACCATCAGCGGCTCCATCGGGAGTTTTCATCGGGTCGTCCGCGACGGAACGGTCGCGGAGAAGAAACCCACGGACGGGCGCTTTGGGACGATTTCACCCGGCGAAGACAGCAGATACGTCAAGCTAAAGCACGCGTTCGGGAAGACGACTATCGAGGTATCGTACCTGAGTTCGTCGGAGGTCTACGAAGAGATAAAAGTGGACGGGAGCTACACGTTCGGGGTGAAGCGGAAAACGTCGGAGGACGGAACGCCCTACTCGTATCTCGATTCGCTCGACCCCGGTCACGGATATTCGGTGCTGTAGAACCGAGTCGGTGATTTCGAACCCGTCGATCAGCAGTTGCCCTGGTTGGACGATATTTTGAAGAACTAATGGAATCGCAAGGACGGTGAGACTCCGAAAGAGTGGTCAGTTAATCCTGACTGTAGCCCTTCGGGTCGACCTCGAACGGACGAATCATCTCGTGATTCGCGTGTTCCATCATGTGACAGTGCCAGACGAATCGTCCAGTGATGTCACGAAAGAGACCGTCGATTTCGCCGAAGTGTGCGACGATACTGGTGACATCGCCGGACGGGGCGACGACCGTGTCGTGCCACCCGGTCTCCTGCTCGCGCGGCGGACGATGGGAAGTCGTGGGTGAAATCGCGCCGGAGTCTTTGAACAGTTCGATGTCGAATCCCTGCCGGCCGAGCACTTGGAACTGGACGAGGTGGATGTGAATGGGGTGGAAGTCGTCACTGACGTTGACGAGGTGCCACACTTCGGTCGTGCCGACGGTCGGACGCTCTGTCGCTTCATGGCTATACCATAGACCGTCGAGGAGCAACATGATCCGTCCGTGTTCGTCGGTGGTTTCGTCGAGCGTGAGCACACGCTCTCGGACGGCGTCGTCCTTCTCGATAGTCGGGACGGGGTTCGTGCCGGCGTTCTGACTGTTACCGAGACGGGGAAGCGGTCCGAACGAGTCCGGAACCGTACTGTCGTCGTTGACGTCGGAATCTTGCACGTCGAAGCGCATGATTTCCGGAAGCGGTGACTGGTTCTCGGACGAAGGATCACCGCCGACGTAGGGTGCCTTCGCGTCGTTGTGGAGGAGGAGACTCTCGCCAGCGTAGTCGGAGAAATCGACGACCCACTGGCCGCGCTGGGCGCTGCCGAGGAGGAGACCGTCGGTGAGTTCGACGGGCTTGTTCATGTAGCCGCCGTCGCTGGCGACTTGAACGAAGTTCGGCCCGTCCTCGCCTGTAGGCTTGCCCGCATCGGCATCGTAGCCTTTCAGCGAGAGATGGTAGAATCGAGCGTTCGACGCGTTGAGCATGTGGAAGCGGTACTTTCGCGGTTCGACTTCGAACGTTGGCCACGCTTTCCCGTTGACGGTGGCGACATCACCGAAGAACATTTCGACGATACTCGGGGAGATGCCGCCCCGCTCGGGACCGGGATAGAAGGCGGAACCATCATCGTTGAACGCGCGGTCCTGAAGGACGAGGGGGAGTTCGTACTTCCCCGAAGGTAGTTTGTCGGTGCCACCAACATCACCCCGAATGAGGTAGAGTCCGGCGAGACCGGCGTAGACGTTCAGTCGGTTCGCGCCGAGCGCATGGTCGTGATACCAGAGCGTCGTCGGAGGCTGGTGGTTCTGATACGTGTAGGTCTCGCCACCGTAGTACGGACCGGTGGTTTTGCCGTCGGGCGTGTACCACGCCTGTGGGTAGCCGTCGTTGACGGAATTAGCGTTGCTTCCGTGGACGTGGACGACCGAGCGGACTTCCGGGTTCCCCTTCTGGGAAGGGAGCGTCGTATCGACTGGGAAGATATGCTCGTCGGGCAGTTCCCCGTTCGCCCAGTGGACCGAAATCGTCTGACCGCGCTGGACCTCGAATGTCGGACCGGGGAACTGACCGTCGTAGCCCCAGATGGTGGTGTCGTCGAGGTCAGGATGGAACGACTGCGTTGCCTCTTTCATCATCACCTCGTAGTGGGGATGGCCGTCTTTCTTCCCGGACGGTTGTTTGATATCGGGAACGGTGAGGTCGGTAACGAACTTTTCGAGGTCGGGAGATGAATGTGAAGAATCGCTCGACGTACTCGTGTTCGACGAGTTACCGACGAGACCGTTACAGCCTGCGAGCAACCCGGTGGCGGCGAGCGCACTACCGCCTTTGAGAAACGTACGACGCAATGTTCCGTCTCGGTCGGGGAGAGTCATCGACTTGAAAATATTTAGGCCCTCCTAAAACCCTATCGTTTTTTAGGTGTGCCAAAACAAACCGCCACAGCAAACGAATCGATGAGACGATAGCTTAAAGCTTAGGTTTGCCTAATCGCGGCACGATGGAACTGACGCGGCGTGACGTGCTCACGGCACTCGGGGCTGTAGGCGTTGCCGGCGGCGCGGCCGTCTTCGTGGACTCCGAATCGAAATCGGGAACCCCACCACTTTCGGACCACGAGGTGGCAACGCTCGTCGCCGTCGCCGAAGTCGCGTATCCGAATACGATATCAGGAGTCGAATCGTTCGTCAGGAAGTACTCCGTCGCACGTGCGAACGACGACCCCGACTACCGGGCGGGGATACAGGACGCGCTCGGCGCGCTTGACGACGCGACGACCGATTGGTTCGATGGGAAATTCGTGACGCTCGACGAGGATACGTGTTCAACTGCACTTCGGCAAGTGGGTGCGGTCGCGGGCGACCCCAACCCGGATGGCCTACGGGGCGAACGAATCCGCTACTACGTGCTGAACGAACTACTCTTCGCGCTGTACACCACGCCGACCGGTTCGAAACTGGTTGGACTGGAGAACCCGCCGGGGTATCCCGGCGGGGATACGTCCTATCAGCGGGGGCCGCAGTCGTGACCGACCGCGGCCCCCGTGCGGATGCGGATGTCTGCGTCATCGGTGCTGGCCCGGCGGGAGCACTCGTCGCCCATCAGGCGGCCAAAGCAGGCTATTCGGTCGTCGTGCTGGATGCCGGGCCGCGCTTCGATTTCGAGGACCGCTCCGAACGCGAGGAGCGCGCGATCAGACCCGGGAGTTCGAAACCACCGTGGAACATGGGCGAGGAAGGTGACCACGGGAAGCGCGACGCCTACACCAGCAGTGGACCGAAGGAGTACCCGTTGAACACCGCGCGCGTGAAGGGCGTCGGCGGAAGTACCCTCCACTGGCAGGGGATGGTGATGCGTCTCCACGAGCGGGATTTCCGCCTGCACAGCGAGACGGGGATGGGGGTGGATTGGCCGCTCTCCTACGCCGACCTGCGACCGTACTACGCACGCGCTGAGCGTGCGTTCGGGGTTGCGGGCGCGAGCGACAACCCCTTCGCCCCACCTCGAACAACACCGTTTCCGCTTCCGGCGTTCCCTCCTTCCTATTCGGATGCGATGTTCGCCGAGGCCTGCGAGTCGCTCGAAATCACGACCCATTCGGTACCGAACGCGCGGAATTCGGAATCCTACCGCGGACGGAGCGAGTGTCTGGGCTACGGAACCTGCAAACCGGTGTGTCCCTCCGGTGCGAAGTACGACGCAACCGCAACTATCGACGGTGCCGAGAAGG
>NZ_JBAWAC010000429.1:0-2507 GCF_049589095.1 Haladaptatus sp.
GGCGGGCCTCGTCGGCGTCGCCGCGATCTGTCTCGGCGTGGCGGCCATCGTCTGGTGGGTTCGGTTACGCGGGACGGACGGGGCGATTTCGTCCGTCTCGACCCCCGAACTCCGCTGAACGACTCAGACGCCCGGAATCCCCAGCGCCCCCGACGTGATGATGTCGAACAGCGCGAAGATGTAGAGGACGATGGCGGCCGCGAACCACGCGACCAGTCCGATGACGATGGCCGTTCCCCAGCCGCCGGGATAGCGCCAGTTGATGACGCCGATCCACGCGATGAGCGCGAGCAGCGCGCCGATGATGGGAATCCACCCGACGAAGAAGCTGATGATGCCCCACACTATCGACCCGATGAGTGCGGTGATGATGGCGTGACCATAGCTTCCCGCGCGGTCCGTCGTCACCCTCGCACCGACGTAGATGCCGAACCCGCCGATGAGCAGGCTGACGAGGAAGATGATTATCGTATCTATCCACGCCATCCTACAGCCTCCCTCCGTTCCGCCAGAGTTCGGTTTCGAGACGGCCAACTGTCGTGTTATATCGTTTCACTGTGTCCCCCCGAGGCTCATAACGTTCCCATCCATCGTTTGTCTGTCGGTTGTTCAGTTCGAGTTGCCGACATACGAGGGAATGTGAACTGTGCCAACGAAGGTTTCCTCGCCACTTATACCGACGGTTGCCGAATACCGACTAACCACGATGAACGAGCAGCGAGGAACGGAACAACGAATCAGGGAGGCCGCGTTTCGGGCGCTTACGAAGCACGGATACGCGGACCTCTCCATCAAGATCATCGGCGAGGAGTTGGGGCAGAGTCCGTCGCTCATCTACCACTACTTCGAGGACAAAGACGAGTTGCTCCTCTCCCTGCTGGACGTGTTCTCCGAAAAGTTCGTCGAGAAGCAACTGCGGGAACGGACGGGTGACCCCGAAGCGGACCTCCGTTCCGTCGTCGATACGTTTCTCGACCCGATGCGACCGGAATCGGAATCGGTCGTGATATCGTCGTCGGGGGACGAACCGGCAGTGTCGTCGGTTTTCATCGAACTGTGGGCGCAGGCGGCACGGAACGACGCGTATCGGGAGAAACTCACGGAGATAGACACGGAGTTACGGGACATACTCGTCCGAATTCTCGATTCGGGCATCGAGGATGGCACCTTCCGCGATGTCGATACGGAAACGACGGCGGAACACATCCTGGCCCTCCTCCTCCACGGGATGCACACCCGGACGACGACGAACAGGGACGGTGTGCCGGACACGATGCGGGAACTGATCGACGATATGATCGAAAACGACCTGCTCCGGAAAAACTGAAATCCGATAGCTTGGACGACTACCCCTGCCCGATGAGTCGGTCCTCGTCCTCCCAGAACTCCTGCCGGAGTTGGTACTTCTGGACTTTGCCGGTCGCGGTTTCCGGCAGGTCGTCGTCCACGATGATCTTGCGCGGAATCTTGTAGCCCGCCATCCGCTCGCGGCAGAAGTCCTCCACGTCCGCATCGGACAGTTCGACGCCGGGTTTCGGGACGACGACGGCCGTCACGAGTTCGCCCCATTCGTCGCTCGGCGTGGGGATGACCGCCGCCTTGGCGATGTCGGGATGGTCGTACAACACGTCCTCGACTTCGATGGACGAGACGTTCTCGCCGCCCGAGATGATGATGTCCTTCTTGCGGTCCTGAATCGATATCATCCCGTCCTCGTCGATGGTCGCGAGGTCGCCCGTGTGGAAATAGCCCGGCAGACGGTCGTTGAACGCCGCGTCGGTCGCCTCCGGTTTGTTCAGGTAGCGGTCCATCACCTGATTGCCGCGGACGACGACTTCGCCCATCGTCTCTCCATCCGGCGGGACGTCACTGCCGTCGTCGTGAACGACGCGAACGTCGGTACAGATGACCTCGCTCCCCTGTGTCACCTTCAGGGAGCGCCCGCGTTCGGCGAGGCGGCGCGGCGAGTTCGACGTGGTGATGATGGGTGCGGTCTCGGTCAACCCATAAATATGGATGATGCGCCACCCGATGTCGTCCTCGACGGTTTCGATGGTCGCCGTCGCGGGAGCGCTTCCGGCCGTGGCGATGCGCAGTTCGCGGTCGCCCGTCGTCCCCACGTCGGGGTTGTTCTCGTTGAACGCGATGACGCGGTTGAGTACGGTCGGCGCGCCGCACATGAACGACACGTCGTAGTTTCGAATCTTTTCGAGCGTGCGCTCCGGGGTGAACTTCCGGAGACAGACGTGCGTAGCGCCGGTTCCGGTGATGGCGTAGGTGTGGCCCCACCCGTTGCAGTGGAACATCGGGAGCGTCCAGAGGTAGGTGTCGTCGTCCCGAATCTCCATGTGCTGGTTGAGCACGATGGCGTGCCAGTGTTCGGTCCGGTGGGTGCGAACGACGCCCTTCGGGTCGCCCGTGGTTCCGGACGTGTAGTTGATGCTCGCGTCGTCGTCCTCCGAGATGTCCGCCCGCTCCGGCGCGTCGGCCGACGCCTCGTCCACGAG
>NZ_JBAWAC010000430.1:0-4249 GCF_049589095.1 Haladaptatus sp.
TCCAGCAAGTGCCACCCCTGCACCTTTCAAAAATGAACGTCTCGTTGGTTTTTGTGACATTCCAATAGATGCCAATACTTATTCTGTTTAATGTTATCGATTTCGGCAACTGCTAACGAACCACTCGATGATAGATGATCTCCGGAAAGAATTAAATTTTAATATAATTATTATGGAATATATCTTCCGTTGCGGGCGATTACGTATGCGCTATGGAGAATGAGGGAAAAGAACGGACGTCGATTACCGAAAACTCACGTCGGGTTCCAATTCGGCAGTGAGATCGAGGTACGATTCGATGAGTGTCTCCGATCCATCGAATCGGATTCCGTCGCTTTCCCATTCGATGACCCCGGCCGCATCCATCTTCGGGATATGGTTGTGGCGTAGTTCGATGAGGATTTCCCGTTTATCCCCCGTCGTGCGGTCGTCCAGATCCACGATTTGCTCGGCGAGACGTTCCAAGTCGAGGGGGCAGTCGCTACTCCGAAGACAGTAAAGGACGTGTCGACGACGGTGGTCCGCCAGTAGTTCCATCACTACGTCGAGGTCGTTCGCTCCGGTGTGTTGTTCCGTCGAGTCCGTCTCCGAAGCACCGGTTGAATTGGAACTCATGGTTGTCCGAACTATCGAAATAGAAATCCAAAAGGCCGATGCCTACACACTTAGGTGTCCCAGGGCGCGCGCTCAGAACCCTTTACCGAGCAGTTCCCGGGCGATGATGTTCTTCTGTATTTCCGTCGTTCCCTCGTAGATTTGGGTGATCTTCGCATCACGGTACAGTCGTTCCACGTCGAAATCGTTGACGTATCCGGACCCGCCGTGAATCTGAACCGCTTCGTCGGCGCACTCGACGGCGGTACGCGAGGAGAACTCCTTCGCCATCGACGCCAACTGGGTCAGTTGTCCGTCGCCCTCGGAGACGCTCCACGCGGATTTGTAGGTGAGGTTGCGTGCGGCCTCCGTCTTCGTGTGCATCTCGGCGAGTTTGTGCTGGATGGCTTGGAAGTCGCTGATGGAACGCCCGAACTGTTCACGCTCTTGGGCGTATTCGAGGGCGCGTTCGCACGCACCCTTGGCGATACCGACACCCTGTGCGGCGACGGCCGTACGGGTTTCGTCGAAGAACTGCATGAGTTGTAGGAAGCCCATGCCGCGCGTACCGACGAGGTTCTCCTCGGGGACGCGCACGTCGTCGAAGATGAGTTCGGCGGTGTCGGAGGCACGGATACCGAGTTTACCCGTGATCTTGTCGGCTTCGAAGCCGTCACGGTCGGACTCGACGATGATCTGGGAGAACCCGGCATAGCGGTCCTCGGCTTCGGGGTCGGTCTTCGTCATGACGACGAAGAAGTCACCGATGGACCCGTTGGTGATCCACATCTTGTTGCCGTTGATGACCCACTCGTTGCCGTCCTTTTCGGCGGTCGTGGAGACCGAAGACACGTCCGAACCCGTGTCCGGTTCGCTGATGGCGGTACCCATGACCGCGTCGCCCGCCGCGACGGGGGCGAGGTACTCCTCCTTCTGCTCTTCCGTCCCGAACTCACGGATGGCGTCCCCGCCGAACGCGGTACTCGTGATACAGAGGCCGATACCCGGATCGACGGCGAACAGTTCCTCGACGATGATGGCGACTTCGAGTGGCGAGTAGCCCGCCCCACCGTACTCGATGGGGATGTTCGCGCCGGTCAGCCCCATCTCGGCCGCTTTGTCGATGATTTCCCACGGGTACTCCTCCTTCTGGTCGTACTCCTTCGCGATCGGTGCGACCTCGTTCTCCGCGAATCGCCGCACTTCGTCACGAATAGCTTGCTGCTCTTCTGATAGTTCGAAGTCCATGTGGATGGATTACGGGGCCACGGATAAATCGTTTTGTAACCGGACATAAACTGGATGGGCGTTTATTAGTTCGCATAGAGAAACGTTGAAACACCCCCGTAACGAGGGTTCTTGCATGGAGCTCGAAGATATCAACACCATAGCGGTTCTCGGCGCAGGCAACATGGGCCACGGAATCGCTGAAGTCGCGGCGCTCGCGGGATTCGACGTGAACCTGCGGGATATCAAAGAGGAGTTCGTCCAGAACGGCTACGAGGGAATCGAGTGGAGCCTCGGAAAACTGGCCGAAAATGATCAGATCAGCGAGGCGGACGCCGACGCCGCGCTGGACCGCGTGACGCCGCTCGTGGACTTCGAAGAGGCCGTCTCGGACGCCGACTTCGTCATCGAAGCCGTCCCCGAGAAGATGGAGATCAAAAAGGACGTGTACGGGGAACTGGAGGAGTACGCCCCCGACCACACGATTTTCGCCACCAACACGTCCAGTCTCTCGATCACCGAACTCTCCGAGGTGACCGAGCGCCCCGAACAGTTCTGCGGGATGCACTTTTTCAACCCGCCGGTTCGGATGCAACTCGTCGAAGTCATCACGGGTGCCCACACGAACGAGGACATTCTCGACGTCACCGAGGAGTTGGCCGAGGAGATGGGCAAATCCCCCGTCCGCGTGCGCAAGGACAGCCCCGGGTTCATCGTCAACCGCGTGCTCGTCCCCCTGATGAACGAGGCTGCGTGGATCGTCGAATCCGGCGACGCCACCATTGAGGAAGTGGACAGCGCGACGAAGTTCGACATGGGACTACCGATGGGCAGTTTCGAACTCGCGGACCAGGTCGGCATCGACGTCGGCTATCACGTCCTCGAATACATGCACGAGGTGCTCGGTGACGCTTACGAGCCGTGCCCGCTGCTCGCCGAAAAGGTCGAGGAGGGGAACCTCGGCAAGAAAACCGGAACGGGATTCTACGACTACGAGGACGGCGGTGTCGATATCCCGACCGACGCTGGAAACGAGGACGTCATCCTCCGCCTGCAAGCCGTGATGGCGAACGAGGTCGCCAAACTCGTCGGCAACGACGTCGCGCCCGCCGGGGAAATCGACGAGGCGGTCATGCTCGGCGCTGGTTTCCCCGAAGGACCGGCCCGGATGGCGGACGACGCCGGACTGTCGACGTTGCTGGAAACGCTCGAATCCCTCCACGAGGAGACGGGTTCGGAACGCTACGAACCCGCGGACTACCTCGAAGAGCGCGCCGAGGTCGGCGGCTTCGCCGACCCGGACGATGACGAAGGCATCGAGTTCGAGGCCATCCGCATCGAGAAACCCGGTGAGATGGTCGGACAGATCGTCCTCGACCGCCCACACCGCATGAACACCATCAGCGGGGAACTGCTGGACGAACTGTCGGTCGCAATCGACCAACTGGAGGCGGACGACGAGGTCCGTGCCGTCCTCATCACGGGCGAGGGCGACAAGGCGTTCTCCGCCGGAGCGGACGTCCAGAGCATGGCCGCGGGCGGTGCCGACCCCATCGGAGCCATCGAACTCTCGCGCAAAGGCCAGGAGACGTTCGGTAAACTCGAATCCTGTTCGATGCCGGTCGTCGCCGGAATCGACGGCTACTGTCTCGGCGGCGGGATGGAGCTGTCGATGTGCGCCGACCTCCGAATCGCCAGCGAGCGCTCGGAACTCGGTCAGCCCGAACACGACCTCGGCCTCCTGCCGGGGTGGGGCGGCACCCAACGCCTCCAGCACATCGTCGGCGAGGGGCGCGCGAAGGAGATAATCTTCACCGCGGACCGCTTCGAACCCGAGACGATGGCCGACTACGGCTTCCTGAACGAAGTCGTCCCGACCGAGGAGTTCGAGGAGAGCGCCTTCGAACTGGCCACGAAACTCGCGGGCGGCCCGCCGATCGCACAGAAGTTCACGAAGCGTGCGATGCTCAAGGGATGGGAGAGCACGGAGGCCGGACTCGAAATCGAAGCCCAAGCGTTCGGCCACTTGATGGCGACGGACGACCTGATGGAAGGCATCACCGCGTTCATGGGCAAGCGCGACGCCGAATTCGAAGGCAAGTAAACTGCCACCCCTTCCCAAAAGGGGTGACACCAATTGACGCGGAATCGGCCCGCTGTCGGTCGATAACGGAAGGTTTAAACTAGTCCAACAGAAAGCAATGAGTGCGCAGAAGCGCAGGACGCTCGGTTGGTGTAGTCCGGCCAATCATCTTGGCCTTTCGAGCCGAGGACCAGGGTTCAAATCCCTGACCGAGCATACGACGGCTTCGCCGTCTTGTAATTTTCATACGTGGCATAGCATGGAGACAAACCTATGCCATACGCCGATACGATTCAAATTTGGAAACATCTGTGAACACGATCCTAAAAAATCGCGTATTTATAC
>NZ_JBAWAC010000431.1:0-4828 GCF_049589095.1 Haladaptatus sp.
GGAAGCCGGCGCTTCGCGCCGGCGACGCAGTGAACGAGGGCACGGGAGAGCGAAGCTCTCCCGGAGGAATCGGCTGGGGAGGACGTGGTGCGGTGCGGAGGCGGGGCGGTCTTGATGCGGCTCGGTCGCTGCTGTGATCGCACCATCAGAATCAGAGCCGTTTCGGAGCGAACGAACAGTGTCGTCAACTCAGCGGGGTTCCGTTTTTAGTCGGTACCCACACGCATTTCCCCTCCGCCCCCCAACCGCGAGATATGCGAATCGGCGTGGTCGTCAATCCCATCGCGGGGATGGGTGGACGAGTCGGCCTGAAGGGAACAGACGGCATGGTCGCGGAAGCACGGGAGCGGGGGGCGGAACAGCGTGCACCCGCCAGAGCTATCGACGCGCTGTCGGCGCTGTACGAGCGCGCGCCGGGGACGCAGCTGCTGGCCTACGGCGGGGAGATGGGAGCGAACGAAGCACGGGCGGCGGGGTTCGACCCCGAAGTCGTCGGCGAACCCGAGGGTGAGAACACGAAGGAGACGAGCGCGTCGGACACCCGCGAGGCGGTTCACCGCTTGATCTCGGAGGGCATCGACTTGCTCCTGTTCGTCGGCGGCGACGGAACCGCGGTGGACGTTGCGGAAACCCTCTCCGCCGAAGGCAGCGAGGTCCCCATGCTCGGCGTCCCGGCGGGCGTGAAAATCTATTCGTCGGTGTTCGCGGTGACGCCGAAGGCGGCGGGGCGGGTCGCGGCGGGATTCGACCGCGTGGAGGAGCGAGAGGTGAACGACATCGACGAGGAGGCGTACCGCGACGGCGAGGTCCGGGCGGAACTGAAAGCCATCGCTCGCGTTCCCGTGGCCGAATCGCTCCAGTCGAGCAAACAGTTGGGCGGCGGGACGGTCGAAAGCCTCGCGCAGGGCGTCGCCGACGACGTGCAGGAGGGGGTCACCTACGTTCTCGGCCCCGGAAGTACGGTCGGAGCCATCAAAGCCGAGTTGGGATTCGAGGGGTCCCCGCTCGGCGTGGACGTGTGGCGCGACGGGGAACTGCTCGCGCGGGACGCGAACGAGGAGGAAATCCTCGCCGTCCTCGGGGACGAAAACGTCATTGTCGTCTCGCCGATCGGCGGGCAGGGCTTCGTCTTCGGCCGTGGCAATCACCAGCTTTCACCGGCCGTGATCCGCCGTTCGACCGTCGAAATCGTCGCCTCGAAGACGAAACTCGACGGGATCGGCGTTCTCCGGGCGGATACGGGCGACGAGGATGTGGACGAGTCGCTCCGCGGCTGGCACAAAGTGCGCGTGGGTCGCTTCGAGCGACGTATGTTGAAACTATCGTGAGACATTTAGTGACATACGGTGAAGTTTAAGGCTTCGTACACAAATGAAAGGATATGGAAACACGGAAAGTTCAGCGACTCGGGCCATCGACGTTGGCGATGACCCTTCCTGCGGAGTGGGCACAGCAGCACGGGGTCGAGAAGGGTGATGAGGTTTCGTTGCGAATCAGCGGCAAAGGAACGCTCACTGTCCTTCCCGAATCGGCACACGACGACGAGTCGGAGGCGACGATTCACACCGAAGAGTTGGATGCGGACGCCGTCGAACGTGCCATCGTCGCCCAATACGTTCTCGGTCGGCGCGTCATCCATGTCGTGAGCGAGGAGACCCTCGAAAGCAGCCACATCAACGCGGTCTACAACGCGGAAACACAGCTAATGGGACTTGGCGTCATCGAGGAAACGCCCGAGAGCATCGCCATTCGATGCTCGGTCGACCCCGAGGATTTCGATCTGGACAACCTACTGGAGCGACTGGAGAACACGGGCAGTACCATGCGTGGCGAGGCCGTGAAGGCGCTCGCCCACGGCAACGCCGACCTCGCCCAGCGGGCGTTGAACCGCGAACGACAAGCGAACAAGATCTTCGTTCTTCTCCTCCGTCTCATCTTCACTGCACACGAAAACCCCGCCATCGCGCGTGCCATCGGGTTGGAAAGCGGCTTCCCGCTCATCGGCTACCGCTCGATTGCAAAGAACCTCGAACTCACGGCGGACAACGCGGAGGACATCGCGGATATCGTCCTCGCGGCCAACGGCCACACTCTCGAAGTCGATAGCAGCACCATGCGGCGTATCCGGGAGTTCACCGATCAGGTGGACGAGATGACCGCGTTGGCGGTGCAAGCGAGCGTGGAGCGGGATTACGACAAGACGCTCGAAGTTCGACGCAAGTTCCACGAACTCGGTGACCGCGAGTCGGACATCCTCTCGGACCTCCCCGAGATGTCGAACGACGACCTCCTACAGATTCGGGACGTGCTCGTCAGCCTCCAGCACACCGCCCAGTACGCCATGCGAAACGCGGAAATCGCGGCGAATCTGGCGCTCAACGAGGAAAGTCGACACACGACGATCAACTGATCGATTATCCCGATTATTTCTCGAGTTTTTCGTCCCGTAGTCGGAAGAATCAATACCCGAGGCAGACACGATGAGAACACGATAGAGCGTAGTCGACACCAATGATAGAGCGAACGTATTCTGACGACATCACGACGGAACAGGACGGCGAAACGGTATCGATAGCAGGAAACGTCCACGACATTCGAGATCTCGGTGGACTCTCCTTCGTCATCGTACGCGACCGGGAAGGGCAGATTCAGGTCGTGTTCAAGGAGCAAAACGACGAGGAACTGTTCGAGGCGTCGAACGACCTCGGCAAGGAAGACGTCGTGCGAATCACCGGAACGGTGAAAGCGAGCGACCAAGCGCCGGGCGGCGTCGAACTCATGCCCTCCGAACTGGAGGTCATCAGCGAGGCCGATTCCCCGCTTCCGATGGAAGTGGCGAAGGACATCGAGTCGGACCTCTCGACCAGGCTCGACAACCGGAGCATCGACCTCCGAAAGCCGGAGACCTATGCGGTCTTCTCGCTCCGCTCGAAGCTAGTCAACGCGATGGAAGAATGGTTCGACGATGAAGGCTTCCGTAACGTCGATACGCCCCTCCTCTCGCAGGAAGGTGCGGAAGGTGGCGCGGAACTGTTCCCCGTCGTCTACTACGGTGACGAAGTGTTCCTCTCCCAGAGCCCGCAGTTGTACAAGCAGATGCTCATGGCGGCCGGGTTCGACAAGATCTACGAGACCGGGACGGCGTTCCGTGCCGAAGCGTTCGCCACCTCCCGACACGTCTCGGAAATTTCGATGTTCGACGTCGAGTTGGCGTACATCGAGGATCACCACGACGTGATGGACGTCCAGGAGGAGTCGCTTCGCTACACGCTCGAACAGGTCAGCGAGAACGCGGCGGACGAACTGGAGACGCTCGGCGTCGAACTCGACGTTCCGACCGACCCGTTCCCACGCGTTACGTTCGAGGAAGCGCGTGACATCCTCGCGACGGAGTTCGACCACGTTCCGGACGACGAAACCGACCTCGACACGAAAGGCGAGAAACTGCTCGGCGAGTACTTCGCGGAGCAGGGCCATCCCGCCTTCTTCGTCGTCGGCTACCCGGACGAGAAGTTCTACTACAAACAGGACGTGCCGGAGGACGACATCGCGTCCCGAAAGTTCGACCTGATCTATCTGGGTCAGGAACTCTCCTCGGGCGGCCAGCGTGAACACGACATCGAGACGATGAGCCAGTACATGGAGGACCAGGGTGCTGACCCCGAGAACTTCCACTTCTATCTCGAATCGTTCCGCTTCGGTATCCCGCCACACGGTGGCTACGGGCTCGGTATCGACCGACTCGTCCAGAAGGTGGCCGGTCTCGAAAACATCAAAGAGGGAATCCTCTTCCCGCGCGACCCCGACCGCGTCACGCCATAACGCCGTCGAAGTCGCGATTCGAAACCCTATTCTTTCGACCGTTCGACCGGACATCCGCCGAAACGCGTTAGTCCGAGCCGACCTCCATGCTTCCCTCGGCGGGCCGTTCGCCTTCCTTCTTCGCCATCAGCGGGTTCCGGGAGGAAATCCGACATGGGAACTCCGGATTCTCCCCGAAGTGACGAATCAACAGGTGTCGCCGTGATCCCGTGATTCCGGTTCGTCCCACGTCCTCGGCTGTGAACTCGTCGGGTAGTCGGTCGAACAGGCGATCCATGGCGTCGAACGTCCGGAACACTTTGGCGTTCCCTGCGGAGTCGGCACTCCGTCGGGAGACCTCGTAACTGCCGTCCTCGCGGAACGTCCCCGCGGTACGGAAGAACTCTCGGCGTTCGGTCAGGGCATCGCCGACGGCGTCCTGCAGGTCCGTCGCGGACTCGCGTGACAACTCGAAGGTTTTGCCGTCGATGTCCAACAGAATCGATTCACCGTCGCGCGTTGCGGTTACGGAACTCTCATTACGGGAGAAGAACTCGACCAGGAGACTGGGTACTCCGTGCCATACATCTCTCTGTACTCGCCGGAATAAAAACTCTATCGGTGGGGGAGAATACTACACCGCCCGGTGCATCTCGGCCAGCAGGTCGCCGAGAAGCCCGCCACCGTCGGTGGTCGTCGTTGTAGTCGCTGTAGTCGCCGTAGTCGTCGTTCCGGTGGCTCCGGTCGTTGTGGCGGTCGTCGTTTCGGTCGTCGCGCTCGTCGACGAGTCCGTGGCAGGCGTCGTGGAGTGCGTGGTCGTCCCCGTTCCGTCGTCCGTCACCGTGTTGTGGGTCGTCGTTCCCCCGTTTCCAGCCGTCACGTTCGTGCTGGCGAGCGTCCCTTCGGCGGAATCGTTCTCGAAGATATGGGTCTGGATCCGCTTTTCGTAGGTGAGTTGCCGGAGTGGCACACGAACAGTCTTGCCGCTCGGCAGTTCGATTTTCGCGTAAAACCTGATCTTCAGGTC
>NZ_JBAWAC010000432.1:0-5577 GCF_049589095.1 Haladaptatus sp.
TGTTTCGACGGAGGACTTCCCGAAAGACGTTCTGGAGTTGGATCACGTGTTCCAAGCGCTCGCGGAATCACGGCGACGATATCTCGTCTACACGCTGAAATCCCAAACCGAATGGGAGCTGACCGAAATCGCGGTCAAAGTAGCGTCGTGGGAGACCGATATTCCGGAAGAGGACCTGCCGGAGGAGGACATCGAACGAACGTACGCCTCGCTCTACCACGTACACGTTCCGAAACTGGTAGACGAAGGTGTGCTCGTGTTCGATGAATCGAAAGAAATCATCCGACCCGGACCCAATGCCAAACAGGTAGTAACCGCGCTAGCAGGGGCAGGTGCAAGCCTCGACACTCGACAGGAAGCCCATGCTCGGAGGGAGATGGATGACACGGACGAGTGAGAGCGACGACCATGCCGACACCAACGGCACCGACGATGACCATTGGACGCTCGTCCAGCAAGCACGATACGAACCGGAGAGCGGACACGACCTCACGGCGATCATCGTCACTGCCGTCGCAGAGGCCGAGGGATTGTCACCGATGGAGTTGAAAGATCCGGTCTTGTACGATTGTGTCGATGTAGCCGCCCTAGAGAACGCCCTCTTCGGCTTCGACGTTTCGGGGATCGATCGCGACGGTGTCGGCAGCGTCGAGTTCATGTTCGGGGAGTATCGCGTCACGGTCAAAAACGACGGTTGGATTTCCGTGTACGAGTAGGTTTCTCGCGGAAAACGCTCATTCGAAACGGCCCGTCTCGCCGTGATCGACCTCGTCCGCCGTCGGTCGCTCGCTGTCCAACGCGATTTTCCACCCGTGAAGAACGCTCGGGTCCGAGAGCGCCTCTTCCATCGTCGCGCGCACGTCGGCCACGTCCACGCCGTAGAAATCGTCCGGCACGCCGTGGAGATACTGTAACGCCGTCTCGAAGAGCGAACGCATCCCGTCGTTATTCTCGAAGTCGAAGTGTTTGTACGCGCCCGCCGCGACCTGCACCATTCCGTGGAGGAACGCGCTCTCGACCGACCCGTTGCCGTAGTTGTACCACTCGTCCTCGAAGCAGTCGTGGCTCGCGTGGAACTCCCCGGCGTTGAACAGTCGAACACCGTGAATCACCGCCGTGCGGAGGGTACCGTGCTCCCACCGGTTTAGCTCGGCGAGCCACCCGGTCGGTGACTCGCCTGGCAACGGCGGTGCCGCGGTCGGGTCGTGCGTGTGTTCGTCCATCCGTGATCCGTCGTTGGGGCTCCATCGTGTTTACTGTGGCTACTGACCCACGAAAAAGACAAAATCGTGCCCGCGACGGGCCGTTCCAATCCGATACCCCTACTGAGCCACCACCGCTTTGCTCGGCGGTGCCCGGGCGACTTCGTAGTCCCCGCTCTCGTCTACCGCGATGACTGCCCACTCGTAATCGGGATTCGAATCCCGAATCCGTTTGCGCAGTTGCGTCGCGTTCTCTGCCCACGTCACGAAACATCGAAGCGTCCCATATGTCGGCATCTCCCCGGTATCTGCGAGGGCGGAAACGCGTACTTCGCGCCACTTTCGTCTGGCGCGAAATTCGTCTCCGTCGTCCAGAACCTCGTATCCGAGGCGGTTGAAAATCGACCTGGCCTCCTTGGTCGGTGGTGTGCTAACAGGGGCCATCCGTATGAACATACCGCAGGGACCATAATAAATGTTCTTGCGGATTCGAACAAGCGTAAGGATTCGTTCAAAATATCGAAACGAATGGCCACTAGATTCGTTGAACCCACGGGTTTGCGTGTTGTTCGGGATAGACACGTACCTCACCATCGGTTTTGAGGGTCTCGATTTGGCTGCGTGCGTCCTCCCGGTCCATGCCCCCGATGGCGACCGCCGCGTCCAACAGCATGTCCATCAGCGCGCCGTCGTCCGTGACGGCTTCTCGGTCTCCGCCTTCGGTCTCCATCGCGTCCGTCTCCATCACTCGGAGGTACTCGCGCAGGTCAGACGTTTCACGGAGTTCGTCGTGCCATCGTGGCGGATAGTAGCTGATTCGGTTCTCCGAAAGTTCGTAAATGTGTCCGCCCCCGTGCCAGGAATCCTCGCTGACCAGCGCCTCGTCCACCGAGGAGGGAAAACCCTCGTATCGAAACGTCATCGTGTCCAGATACTCCTCGAACAGTTCGCGCTCGACGCCCGCACCGGTGTCCCGGTGATGTTCCTCGACCAACCGCAACGCCCCGTCCAGCATGATGGTTTGGCGCTGGCTTTCCAACTCCTCGACCAGTTCCTCGTCAGTCGAAACCATACTAACGCTCACGCCGCATGGCCCCTAAAGAATCCGGCCGACCTATTCGTGCGCCGCGTCCCACTCGGTCGCTTTCCGGAGGTTGCCACACCGGTTGCACTCGATTCGACCCATCGAATCCATCGCGTTGTCGAGCGTCTCACAGTTCCCACAGAAGTAGCCGTATCGGCGGTCGAAATCGGGCGAGCGGTAGACGACGAAGAAGGGTCCCTTCGATCCGCGAGTCCCATCCGATTCGTTGATGTAGACGGTTTCGTCGTCCCTGGTCGTCGCTGTATTCATCATACACCCTTTGTGGGTCCAGCGATTTAGGGGTGTTGAACATATCGAAGGAATCTTGTCTTCTCCCTGGAACACCTCGCCAATGGCTCTCCGTATCCTCCACTACTCGGACATCGAGAACGTCTACGATGACCCGGACCGGACTGGCCGACTCGCGGGGTGTATCAACGCGAATCGGGACCAACGGACGCTCGTCGTCGGGACCGGAGACAACACCGCACCTGGCGTTCTCTCCCTCGTCACCGAGGGGAAACAGGCACTCTCGTTCTTCGACGCTATCTCGCCCGATTTCGAGACGTTCGGCAACCACGACTTCGATTACGGGATCGACCGAACGCGTGAACTCGTTTGGCGGTCCCCCCAGACGTGGCTCACCGCCAACATACGCGAAGGCGACAACCGATTCGCCGCCGGTGCTGGAACCGCGCAGTACGCCGTTCGGGAAATCGACGGGACGCGGGTCGGATTCTTCGGCGTGACGACACCCGAGACGCCCTCGATCAATCCGAATACGGAGGGATTGGAGTTCACCGACCCGATCGAGGCCGCGGAAGCGACCGTCTCCCATCTCCGTGACGAGGGCGTCGATTACGTCGTCGCACTCTCCCACCTCGGGCGGTACGACGAGGAACTCGCCGCCGCCGTCGACGTGGACGTGATTCTCGGAGGGCACGTTCACTCCGAACGAATCGAACAGATGAACGGAACGCTCGTCACCCGTCCCGGTGTCAACGGCCACGTCCTCTTCTCCATCGAACTGGACAACGAACCGTCCGTCAACCGCCACCGCGTTGCGGACGCCCCCCGAGACGAGGACGTGGCCACGATGATGGAAGAACAGAAGGGGGGCTCCGGACTCGATTCCGTCGTCGCCACCGTCTCCACCCCCATCGAGCGAACCGAAACCACGACGTTCCGGGGTGAGAGCAGGATCGGAAACTTCGTCGCCGACGCGTACCGCTGGGCGACCGACGCGGCGGTCGGCCTGCAAAACAGCGGCGGCATCCGCGAAGGCGAACCCCTTTCGGGTGAGGTAACGGTCGGCGACCTCGTGAGCGTGCTCCCGTTTCAGGAACGGGTGGCCGTCGCGGAACTCACGGGAGCGGAGCTCCTCGACGTGCTTCGACAGGCCTACGACCCGACCATCGGTTTCGCCGAACACGACTGGTGGCACGGCCATCTCAGCGGGGTCGAACTCGTCTGGAACCAGGCCGAGCGGGCGGTCGAATCGGCGACCATCGGTGGGGAAGCCCTGTTGGAGGACGTCACCTACACCCTCGCAACGACCGAGTACCTTCTCCAGAGCGACCGGGAATTTCCGGCACTCCGGGAGGAACACCGTATCGAAACCGGAAAGCTCCAGTACGAAGTGTTGGCCGACTACGCCCGCCGGTTCGGCATCGAACCGAAGATCGAGGGTCGTATCGCGCGTCGATAGACTCGGCCAAGTGGACCGTCACGGACGGATAGTAAACTTCTCCCCGGTGGGTCGCTTTCGACACCACATGACCCGCGTCCTCGTTCCAGTCCGATACCCGCTGACGGAACACTCGCGTCGAACGCTCTCGGAGGCGCTTCGTGTGGCCGAGGAATACGGTGCGGACCTCACCGTCTTACACGTCAACCTCTATCACCGCGGAAGCGACGTGACGCGAACCGATTTGAAACGAACCGTCGAAAAGGCGTTCGGTCGCGTCACCAACGCGAGATACGTCGTTCGGGACGGTTTTTTGGTGGAGGAGACGATTCTCGACGAGATCGCCGCGACGCATGCCGATATCGTCGTCATCGGCCGCAAACAGGTCGGGCGCTGGCGACGGGCGATCCGTCGACTGGTGGACGACCCGAACATCGAGACCTTCCTCCGCGAAAAGGTGGACTGCGAACTGATTACGGTCGGCTAAGTCAGCGTTCGTCGAATTCGACGGGTGACGGCGTTTCGGTTCGTTCCCGATCGGGTTCCATCGCGACGCGGGCGACGCCGCTCGTGTCGTCGAAGACGAGGTGCGAGTGGGGGTAGGCGATCTCCACGTCGGCGTCCTTGAGCCCCTCCCAGATTCGTTCCATGATGTGTGACCGAACCCGGAGCATGTTGTACGGGTCTTTCACCCAGTAGCGGAGTTCGAGCAGGACACCGTGATTCGCAAAGTCCCGTACCTGTGCGACGGGGTCGCTCGGATAGCGCGCGCTTCCGATGCGGATGTCGGGTCCCGATGCCACCACTTCCGGCGTATCGCGGGCCGCCCGCTCCATGATGGCTCGCGCCTCATCGAGGTCCCCCTCGTAGGTGACTTGGAGTTGGAGCGACAGCCTTGAGCGGGTGTCCTCGGCGGAGTAGTTCACCACGTCGCGCTCGCGCATCGTCGCGTTCGGGATGACGAGGAACGTGTTTTCGAGCGTGAATATCTTCGTGTACCGGAGCGTGATGTCCTCGACGTAGCCACGGGTTCCCCCTTCCGGCGTGTTGGTATCGACCAGTTCGATGAGGTCACCGATTTCGTACGGCTGGTCGGCCAACAGGAACAACCCGTTGATGACGCTCCCGATGATCGGCGCGAGGACGAGACCCACCGTGGCGGAGAACACCGTCACCGAGAGCAGGATGTTCGACGCGCCCAACCCGACCTGCGCCGCGGCGGTCCCGACCGCGAGGAACAGGATGATCCCACGGATTCCGCGGAGGACAGTCTTCGTTACGCTCGGCCTGCGGAAGCGACGGGCGACTTGTCGCCCGACGAGGCTGACGACCAACTGCGAGACGTACCAACCGAGCAGGAGGACTAGAATGGCGAGAACGACGTTGTTGACGGAGACGTTCGTTGCAACTTCGTGCGAACCGACCTTTCCGAGCAAGTCGGATACATCGTGCACCACCTTTCCGAACGTCGGCATGATACCCCCGTCTCACCCGACCAAGTAAAACCCCCTCATTTTCCTGTCACACGTGTCGAGAACGGGAGCGATAGCGACGGAAACTAAGTCCTGGCGCGACGATTCGAAGGTATGGCTTCAGAAACACCT
>NZ_JBAWAC010000433.1:0-6827 GCF_049589095.1 Haladaptatus sp.
GAGGTGTATCACTCGTCCAGAACGAGAAGGGGAACCCACGGTATCTGAAGCTAGAACGAGTCGGCAAAAACCAGTTTGAGGTCGAAATAAGCGTGTGTTTGACCTATCTGTTCGGACTTGGCACTCACGTCAATTTCCACCACGACTGGTCACAAAAACGGTTTTTGGGGTCTGCGCCAGTGACAACGCTGACACTGACTGCTGAGTCGCTCCAAGCCGAACTTTCGAAACAAGTCGTTCCGGTCGAGGTGAACGGTGAACTCGTCTGGAGCGATGAAATACAGGTATCCGACTTGGAATAGTTACGGTCCGGGGTTCGATCCGCCACCTGCGAGCACGGCACCGAACTGTGTTACCAGCAGGGTAAGGGCGAACAGTACTCCGATCAGTCGAGGATGCTCCGTTAGCTTGCCGCGTAGTGCATTGTTTTTCGACATCGCGAACGAACAATTCCACTATCATGAATTATAATTTTTTTAATAGTTCATGAAAAATATCATTTGAGGTTATGTTTGATTAATCATATTATTTCTAAAAATGCGTTCTCACTGCGTAAAACCACCAATAGCGTCCGATATCGGATTTTTGAGTTCGTGAATAACGTCGTCGAGTTCGTCGGACAACCGCTGTAACAGTCGCGCATGTGTCGTCGTGGCGAGCGTATACTCCGGGTGTACACCGTCGGTATCGACCGTTTCGACCAGTTCGAGGTCGAGTAGTTCGTCACGGTGGTTCGTCCACGTACTCGGTGCGGTTCCCGCGTGGTCCGCCAACTCCGTCGCGCTGAAACTCCCGTCCGGGTCGTCAGCGAGCACGGCGAGAAATTTCATCCGTGCGGGATAGACGAACACCTGCGCGAGCGGTGGTGACGTGAGATCGTTGTTCCGGGGACACATATGGTATGTTATCACATGTTTGTTTGAAAACAGTGTTGGAGTTCGTTTGAAGAAGGACGGACTGAACATACTGTCAGCAAAAGGGAAAATTTTAGACGGCAGCGGTAATAATCACGGATTGGATGCGTGAAATTCACACGAATCGCCGATGCAAACGTACGGCTTCCAGGACCGGTCACCGCCACTCAACCCGTCCGGGAGTTCGGCGAACTGCGACACATCGTCGGCCGCCGTGTCGGCACGCATCCCGTCGCTGCCAACCGATCAGGCCTCTGCACCCTTGATCGGTTCCACTTTATCGGTCTCGCTGACGATTTCGTACGTCGGTTCCTCCCCGCCGGACCCGGATCCTGATTATCCGGTAGCGAACGATATGGAGTCCATTTCTCGTCCATCGAATCAAATGTATTTTTAAAGGATGGAGACGGGAGTTTAGAACGATGGTCGAGGCGTTTGCGGTTGCGAGCGGCAAAGAAGGCACCGGCAAGACCACGAGTACGCTCTCGCTCGGGATGGCGCTGGCCGAGGAGTACGACGTAACGGTCGTGGATACCGACACCGGAATGGCGAACTTGCTGTTTCACACCGGACTGACCGACGCGGAGACGACGCTTCACGATCTGCTCATCGGCGACCGTGAGGCGTCCGTCGAGGACGCCGTCTACGAACGATTCGGAATGAAGGTCGTACCCTGTGGGACGAGCCTTTCGGCGTTCGAGCGCGCCGACCCCGACCGGTTACAAGCGGTCGTGGCGGAGTTGGCGGCCGAAACGGACGTACTCCTGCTCGACTCGCCCGCCACGCTCGGCAGCAAGAGTGCGATCCTTCCGATCGTCCTCGCCGATCGGATCGTCGTCGTTCTCCAACCGACGATTCCGTCCCTCAGCGACGGTCTGAAGGTCCAAGAGTATGCCCGTTCCTACGGAACTGGGACGGCTGGCGTGCTGTTCAACAAGGTGCACGAGGACGAGACCGTGGACCCGATTTCGGAGAAAAGCGAGCGTTACTTCGACGGACCGACGCTCGCCGCCGTTCCAGACGACGAGGCTGCGCGTGCAGCACGGCGCGCGGGAAAACCGCTGCTCGCACACGCACCCGATAGCACGGCCGCGAGCGCCTACCACGACGCCGCAGGGGCGCTCGACGTTCGTGCTGGCGAATCGGAGCGGGTCGCGGAACGCTTCCGGAGCGCGGTCATTCCCGACTCACCATGACGTCTCCTCGTGGCGAACTCGTTCTCTCCCGCGTCGTCAGCGACCCCGGAACAGCGCTCACCACTGCGCTCGAACAGCGTCTCACCGGCTGTGTCGTCTTCGAGCCGCAGGATTCGCTGCTCCTCGACGCGAACGGATACGGGGTGTTGACCTTCGAAGACGGGATTCCGATACAGGCTCACCATACCGGCACCGGGCGGGGAGGTCCCGAGGCGGTGGCCGACCTCGCCGTCCCAGGCCCGTACAGCGTCGAACTTTACCGGCAGTCACCGGACGAGCGTGACACGGACTTCCGCACGGACGACCGACGCATTCCGCCGGGAATGCCCGCCGAGCGGTTGGCTGGCGATCCGCCGTTGGCAGAGAAAACGCGAGAACGCGCGCCGGAACGGGCGTCTGCGGGGTCGGAGACGACGTCAACCAGCGCCGTGGAGGCGTTTCTAGAGGACGAGGAGAAGATCGCTGCGATCCGTGAACAGGCTCGACAGGAAGCCGAACGACGGGCGTCTGAGTGGGGGTTGGACGACCAACTTTCGTAGCGATCGGTGCTGCTTGCCGATAGACCGTCTCGTGGGCCGCAGAAGGGAAAATATACGTCACGTCCACGAGTGAAACAGGAATCAATGCAGACCCCCGGTCGGTTGGTCGGTCCCGCACCTGACGCCCTCTCGCTCACCGTCGCTATTCCGGACGACGGGGGTACCGCCGTCGCCTCGAATCGGGCGTGGAAGAAGTTCGGTGAGGAGAACGACATCCGACCTCCCGCCGACACTATCGGCGACAACTACATCGAGATTTGTGACCGAACGAGCGACGGACGGCGCACGCTTCGACGTTCGGACGACGTCGATGGTTCCCGAACGCGAACGACCGTTACTCCTGGTCGATGTCCGATTTCAGCGCGGCGAGGATGTCCGCGTTCGTTTCCGCGACGACTTCTCCGAGGAACTCCGGATCGGATTGCGTCGGGTCACCGAGTCCACCCTGTTCCGTGATGTCGTCGAAGTACGTGTACTGACGGGCCTCGAAGTCGGCCTTTCTGACCTGTGGTTCCTTCTTCTCCGTTCTGACGAGGTCGGGATAGAACAACTCGATGGCGCTGGTTTCGTGGTCGCCCGCGTGTCCCCACCCCTCGCCAAAGCGCTCTTTCAGCCTGTCGCGGGCGAAGTCGGTCCAGTGGATGAACGAGGTTTTCACCCCGTGGTCGCGCTGAATCCTGTCCGCCGCGAGGGTGAGTGGCGCGCGGTTGCCACCGTGGCAGTTGAGCACGAGGAGGCGCTCGGCACCGTGATTCGCCATCGACACGCCGATTTCCACGACGACTCGCTGGTAGGTGTCGCCCGACAGCGTGACCGTCCCGGGGTAGTTCATGTGGTGTTCGGAGTACCCATATGGAAGCGTCGGCAGCCGAACCATCGAGAGGTCGTGGTCGGGTGCCGCCTCGACGATTTCCCGCGAGAGCGACTCCGCTCGGAGCGTATCGACGGTGACGGGAAGATGGAGGGAATGCTGTTCGACGCTCCCGGTCGGGAGGACGACGAAATCCGCGTCGGGAATCGCCGTTTCCGCGTCCTCCCACGTCATCCCGCCGAGGTCGTACGGTTCGTAATCGAGTCGGACCGTCATCGGTCGGCCTCCGCCGCCGTCGTCTGCCCCTCGCCGTCGAACGGCCACGTGCCGGAGTTTCGCATTCCGGGTTCGAACCCCTGTTCGACCGTCGCCTCACGGATTTCCGCGACGGACTTGTGTGGTAACTCCCGGTCCGCTTCCGCGAGTTTGTACACCCCCGCGGTGAAGACGACGGCGAGGTCACGGAGGTCGCGCACGTCGAGTTTGTCCAGCGTATCCCCGTGCGTGTGACCCCACCCGCGGCCGCTTTCGCCCGCGATGGACCGACCTTGCATACCAGCGACGCCCTTCTGGACGAACGGCCAGTGGTCGCTGTGTGGCCGGATTCCATCGTGAATCTCGACCGGAACGTCGAACTCCTCGCTCACTTCCGCGAACGCTTCGCCCATCGGGTCGAAGCCGTGGGTGTACACGTCGGCGGTACGGGAGTAGCCCGCGCCGTCCATGTTGAAGATACATTTCACGGCGTCCATATCGTGCGTTTCCGCCCAGTGGTACGCACCGAAGAGGCCGACCTCCTCGGACCCGAAGACGAGACAGCGAACGCGTGTTTCCGGGTCGTCCTCCATCTCGACCAGTAGACGACCGATTTCGGCGACGAGCACCGTTCCGACACCGTTGTCGTTCGCACCTTCGCCCACGTCGTGGGCATCGACGTGCGCGGTGACGAGCACTTCCTCGTCGGTGTCCGGTCCGACGACGGCCTCGATGTTGCGGGAGGTCGCCGGTTCGTTTCGGCAGTTCACGGTCAGTCTGGCGGTCGTCTCGCCGCTCCCGCAGTATCGAACGAGTCGGTCGCCGACCTCTTTCGAGACGCCGACGGCGGGAATGTCGCCGGGGCCGTCCTCCTTGCCGATGCTTCCGGTGGGGGGAAGGTTGCCGTCCAGATGGTTTCGGAAGAGGAATCCGACCGCACCGCCGCGTGCCGCCGCCCCGTATTTTTCGGCACGGTGGATCCAGCGCCCGTAATCGTCCGGCGTCATGCTGGAAGCCATGACGAGTTTGCCCGCCACGTCCACCTCCTCGAAATCCTTGGGCAGGCCGTAGCCGACGTCGACCAGTTCGGCGTCCACATCGCCGCTCGGCGTCCCGGGGAGGGCGACGGTCTCGTGCTGTGCGTCGAACTCGTGGGTCCGGTCGTGTTCGACGGTCAGCGAACTCGACTCGCGCCACCAACCGGGAATTCCGAACTCGTTGATGGCGACTTCGCGGAGACCGTGCGTTTCGAACGCATCCTTTACCAACTCCGCTCCTTCGACCTCACCCTCCTGTCCGGCCATTCGGTTGTCGAGATCGACGAGATCACAGAGCAGGTCCCAGTGGTGCGTGCTCGTGTACGCATCACCGACGAGGTTCGTGTGTAGTGTTGTCATAGTTCGTGGTAGGATTTACGATTGGCGGGCCGGACGATGTACGTTTGGTTCGAAGAAATCCGCGCAGATGTAGAACATATTTTAGGTGATTCCGACCAAGTGGACCGTCATGGACGAGACGACGGACGGGACGAACACCCCGGCGGATGGACTCGATGCCGCCGAGTGGGTGCTCTCTCGGTTCGAATCCGACGACGAAGTCGCCTTCGCGGAAGTCGGGTGCCTCGACAGGGACCACACGACCGGATCGACGACCCCGTCCGAGGTTCGGTTCGCGGACGATCTCTCGCACGTGGGCGTCTGGTGGCGCGTGTTCGCGGAAGGGAGCGCCGACTACCGATTTACTACCTCGTTTTCCGAATCCCATCTCGAAGACCTCGTGGAACGGTCGATTCGCTCGGCACGGGTGTTGGACCAGAACGATCCGGCACAGTACGACGTCGGGACGGTGCATCGGGCGATCCATCCGGGATGGACGACCGGCGAGTCGCTCTCCGACCGAACGGCCGATGAAAAACTCGCTACTGTCCAGTCCGCCTTTGCGGGGTCACTGGACGGCTTGATGTTCGACCGGGCGGTGACTTCGTACCGCGACGAACGGCTTCGGACGACGTTACTGACGACGACCGGGACGACGATTCGAACGTCCATCGAGCGAGCGTCAGTCGAAGCGGTCGTCACTCCGACCGAGGCGGCACCGGTACAGCGCCATTTCGGCGCGACCACCGGAGCTACGTTCCTTGATTCGCTTCCCGAGCGATTCGACGAGATGGTGACGGCGGCCCGACGACAGTCCGAGTGGCCGATGCTCGACAGGGATTTGGCCATCGGAGACCGCGTCGAACTGGTGTTCTCCCCGCGAGCGGCCGCGGAGTTGTTCCACGGGTTCACCCACTATTTGGAGGCGGATTCGGTGTACTTCGGGTCGAGTCCGTACGCCATCGGCGACCGATTCGGACCGTCGATGCTCGACATCGAGGACTGTGTCCACGCCGGGTCGTGGGGGACACTGGCGTACGATATCGAGGGGAGACCGGCGATGCCGGTATCGCTGGTGTCCGACGGTATCGTCCGTAACTACCTCCACGATACGGTGTCCGCGCTTGAGGAAGGGACCGTCCCGATGGGGTCGGTCGTCCCGAGCGTCGGGTACGAGCGACCGCCACGAATCCACGCTCGCCATGTGGACGTCGCTCGGGGGAACGATTCCGATGCCTCGTTGCTCGATGGCGCGGACCTGTACATCGAAGCGGTCGAGTCGCCGAGAATCGACAACGAGGCAACGCGGACGAAGCGGGCGAGTTCCATGCCGCCGAGCGTCCCCTACGCCAAGGATATCGCGGCGACGACGCCGTCCGAGTTCGCCGACGAGGCGACGAGCCAGACCCTGTCGTTTCCGGTTCGGTTCGGCTACACGATCGACGATGGGGAACGTACGAGAGGAATCACGGACGGACTCGTGACCGTTTCCCCGTCGGACGTTCGCTCGATGTCGGCCATCGGGAACACGCGTGAAACGGTGACCGGCGTCTGTTCGAAACACCGGTCGATGCTCCCCTATGCCGTTACTTCTCCGGCGGTTCGGGTTTCTGCACGCTTCTCGCACGAATAGCGACGATTGTGTGATGTCCCACAGTATTATTCGATATTGAGAGAATTTTTTCCGGCAATACTATACGATTTGTAATATATTGTTAGTTTTACTTATATAGTAG
>NZ_JBAWAC010000434.1:0-2232 GCF_049589095.1 Haladaptatus sp.
ATGCGCTCGGGAAACACGGAAAATACGGCGGCATCGTGCTTCCCTTCAACTGGTGGTTCATGATCGTCTCGCCGTGGCTACTCGCGCTCGGAATCGGACTCCTGACCGGGGGCGCACTGGTCGCGGCAGGACCGTTCGGTCTCGTCGTCCCCGGTGTGCTCGGTGCGTTCGTCAAACTCGGCGGGAGCGATCGACTCGGCCCGCTTCAGCCGGTATACGCCATCTTCGACACGCAAGTCTCGCTGTTCCGCGCGAGTTTGGAGTTGTTACGTGGCGAAGGCGACGGAACGTGGGAGATAGACGAGGAATTGCGGGAGGCGTTCGAGTGAAATGGAGAAGCGATACTGATAGTTCCAACATAACGACCTGAAGCGTTGAGTAAGAAGGCTTATATAGTTTAAGAGAACTGCAAAACCGTAAGGAATGTCGGACAATTTACCCTCGGTTGCTATTCTTCACGACCGATTCCCCCAGATCGGTGGTGGCGAAAAATTCGCTATCGAGGCAGCTCGGACGCTCGATGCGCCGATTTACACGATGTACGTCTACCCTGGTACCGAAATTCCGAACGACGTTCGGGTGGTTCCTATCAAACAGAAAAAATACACGCGCGGGCTATCGGGCAGCCTACTCGCGTGGAAAAACGAGGGATCAAACCCCCTCGAAACGCTTTCGGTGGCAATGGACATGACCGATGCACATCCCGATCTCACGGAGTACAATGTGATTCTGGAGAGCGCTCCGCTGTCGAAACATTACGTCCCGACTGTCGACCAGCGGATAGTCCACTATCCGCACAGCCCGCCACGGTGGTTGTACGACCTCTACCGGGACCGAATGGAATCGTTCGACTACTCCGGTGTCCGGTTCGCGCTGAAGACCTACGCGAAGTGGTGGCGCGCGCTCGATAAGGAAGCGAACGATTACGTCGATACGTTCGTCGCCAACAGTGAACTGATTCGGGACCGCATCAAGCGCTACTACGACCGTGAGTCGGAGGTCGTCTATCCTCCCGTGACCGGCCATTGGCGCAACGAAGGGGACGACGGCTACTTCGTGACGTGGTCACGACTTGCGCCGGAAAAACGAATGCCTTTGATCGCAGAGGCATTCACCGAGCTGGACGAACGCCTCGTCATCGCTGGCGACGGTGCAGATAGGGAGAAACTCGAATGCATCGCGCGTGGTCACGACAACATTGAAATCAGAGGATTCGTGGAAGACATCGAATCGCTCGTCGCACGTTCGACGGCAGTCATCTACGCACCGGTGCAGGAGGACTTCGGACTCGTCGGTGCCGAAGCACTGATGGCCGGAAAACCACTCCTTGGCGTGAACGAGGGGTTCACGAAGTATCAGGTCGAGGAGGGAGTCACTGGCGAGTTATTCGAACCGACTATCGAATCTGTGCGCGAGACGGTTCGGACGTTCGACCCTGAACGGTACGACGAGGACGTGATTCGGAAGCATGCCGAGAACTACAGCTACGAATCGTTCCAGCAGGGACTGCGAGATGTCGTCGCTCGAATGGGTACGGAGGACTAAGATGGCAATAGAATACCCTATCACCGCGACCGACCCACAGATTTCGGTGGTGATTCCGACGATACCCGACAACAACCACGACGAAGTGGTCGCGTGTCTCAAATCCCAAACGCACAACTCATTTGAAGTACTGGTTGTGAACGACGCCAATCTCGATATCTGTGAGGCGCGAAACGCCGGAATTGAAGCCGCGAACGCGGCAGTCGTCGCCCTCACGGACGACGACTGTCGCCCCAAGGTAGGGTGGCTCTCTGCTGTGGGGAACGAATTCAACGCACAACCGAATCTCGTCTGCCTGGAAGGCAAAGTAGAAGGTGGGCGAACATACCGTGGAGAACGTAAGTACGTCGGCTGTAATCTCGCGTTCGACCGAGATGCGGCACTCGCCGTCGGCGGATTCGACAGTGAGTATGCTGGCTGGCGCGACGATACCGAGTTTGGGTGGCGGATGGAGAGGGATGCCGACGGTGAATGTCGGTATAGCGACCGCGTTCAGATGACGCATCCGGAATTGCCGCGGGCAACCATCGATACGACGCTTGAAGCGCGAATGAAAGACGCCTATCCCCACCGATATGAAAACATTATTGTCCCAAATACCAAGATAGGCCGATTGAACGATTGGCTGTGGCGGAACGGAGTCTGGGACGTCATAGACAAGGTTCGCTACAGAGGGAAACAATGACC
>NZ_JBAWAC010000435.1:0-3883 GCF_049589095.1 Haladaptatus sp.
TACCTGAACGGCGAAGAAATCGCCGTCAGCGACCGTACGGACCCCGAAACGTTCACCGTTTGCCCGACGATTTGGTGGGACTTCGACCGCCGGGAGGAGTATGCCGCGACGGTGGAAGGAATCGTGAAGCGCTTCGGCGACATGCGCCGGTTCGGGTGTGCCCAGATCGTTCTCGGGATGGTGGCCAGCGGCGCGCTCGACGGCACCGTGACGAACGTGGTGCCGAACCCATGGGACACGGTCGCGGGCGTGTTCATGGTTCGGCGGGCGGGCGGAACGGTGACGGACATTCACGGCGAGCCGTGGACGACCGAAAGTCGGGGACTGGTCGCTTCCAACGGGGAGGCACACGACGAAGTGCTCGCCGCGGCTCGCGAGGCGGAAAAATAGCGTCGAAAGTAGACGATTATGATTTATAATTCCTATTTGCGACTCGATTCCGATGCGGGTGTACAATTATTTAGCGGTGGGGCATTACCGTAGCGATATGAACCTGGATGACACAGACCGCGCCATTCTGAAAGCCCTCCAAGTGAACGCACGAACACCGTTCAGCGAGATAGCACGGCAGATCGACATGTCCAGTGCGACGGTCCACGACCGCGTCAACCGGATGGAAGAAGCGGGCGTCATCACCGGCTATCACGCCAGCGTGGACCCGAAGAAGATATCGCTCGGTATCTCCGCGTTCGTCGGTCTCCGCGTGGAACAGGGTCGTGAGAAGGACACGCTCAAACGACTCGAAGGGATCGAGGGAATTCAGGAGGTTCACCTCACTACTGGATCGTGGGATGTTTTGGCACGGGTGTACGCCGAGAACGCGGACAGCCTCCGCGAACTGATGTTCGACAACATCGCGCAGATGGACGGTTTCGCCCGCTCACAGACGATGGTCGTCCTCGGGTCGCCCTACGAAAGCAACGAACTCCCCCTGAAGATGGGTTCCGAGGAGTGACAAGACCGGAACCCTAAAACCCGTTCGCTTCGCTTCGTGCGATATGGATACTGCAAGCGAGGGACTCGAAAACGAGCGCCTGTGGTTGGGGGCGGTCGCCGCCGCCATCGTCGCCCTGATCGGTGGTGCGCTCGCGTTCCCGAAACAAGTGTACGACGGCTTCATCTGGCAGTATTTTTGGGGACCCGTACTGGCCGACGCGAACAACGCGTCGTGTGCCGTCCGTAGTGGTGGCACGACGAAATACATCTACGACGCGGGCACGTGCGCGACAGCGCCCGGTCCGGTCGCCGTCCCCGGTTACACCTTCGTCTCGGAAGTCGGCTACGCCGTCACGCTCATCGTCGCCCTGATAGGTGTCGTCTTCCTTCTCCGTCGCCTGAACGTCGGCGAGGAGCGAGGCCTCTTCTTCGCGCTCTTCCCGTTCATGCTCTTCGGTGGTGCCCTGCGTGTCATGGAGGACGCGAACGACGCGCTTCGACCGGTGGGCGACGCCGCGATTTCCTTCCCGTGGAACACCCTCATCATCAGCCCGGTCATCTACTTCACCGTCTTCCTCATCACGCTCGCGGCACTCGTCGTGAGCGTCGCCCTCGAACGAAGGGGTATCGTCGAGAACTACGAATATCCGCTCGCCGGAATCGGAACGCTCGTACTCACCCTCACGATCGGCTATCTGGTCATGCTCTCGGTGACGACCAATCGCCTCGAATTCTACCCGCAGATGCTCGTCGTCGTCCTCGGCGGTGCGACGCTCGTCACCGGAATCGCCTGGTGGCTGGTGGAGCGGTTCGCCCCCGAGGTCAACGCGGGAACGGCCGCCATCGGTGCGGTCGTCATCTGGGGTCACTCGGTGGACGGCATCGCAAACGTCGCCGTTCTCGACTGGTCCGGTGCGCTCGGCCTCCCTGGACCCTACACCGCGAAACACCCCGTCAATCGGGCAATCATCGACATCACGTCCGGTATACTTCCACCGTCGATAACCAACGTCATCGGGACGGCATGGCCGTTCCTACTCGTGAAAATAGTCGCCGCGCTCGCCGTCGTTTGGGTGTTCGACGAGCAAATATTCGAAGAAAGCCCCCGCTACGCCATTCTGCTGCTCATCGCCATCGTCGCGGTCGGTCTCGGGCCGGGAACCCGCGATATGCTCCGGGCAACGTTCGGAATCTAACCCAGACGTTCCAACGTCGATTCCGGGAAATATCGGTCGCCACAGTTTTTACACTCCGCCACTTCGATCGTTCCCGCGTTCGGATGGTCGATACTGACGTTTCGTTTCGACAGGGACGACCCACACGTCGCACACGAGAGCTCGAATTCGGTCGTCATACGGTTACCACTCCTAACATGTATGGAAATTTACCCATAATTCACACCCTCTACTATAGTAATTACGGCCACCCACGACATAAAACCCATGTGTCTCGCTAGCGCGGTTCATGTTTCTCCTCGAAGGAAGTTCGAGAGCGCGGTGACAGCTATGGATACGGATGTGGTTCACGATCGAGACGCGGTTCGAACCCGAGTTCGTCGGGAACCGTCCGCGCACGCTCGCCGAAGAACGCATCCCCGGTGAACAGCGGTTGTGCGTCGGGGACTAGAACGCGAGCCCCCTCGAATCCGAGCGACGCGACGTCTTGCGTGGTCAACCGCGCACCGTAGACCTGAAACGCGTCCCTCGCCAGCGATACCACGGTTTCCAACTCCTCCACGCCCTCCGGAACCGTCGATCCGACGCTCGAACTCGGTATCGTCGTCTCGGAAGCGACGAACTCACGGGCTGCGTCCGGAAACGCCGCATACCGGCCGATGGACCCGTCCTCGTTCGCCGCATCCTCCTTCCCCATCAACTTGAGTTCCGTCCAGTTCTGCAACGCCTCCGCGAGCGCCGACCGTGCCGCCGCGTCCGGATCGAGGTTCGCACCCGATCCGACCGCGAACTTCGGCCACTCGCCCTCCCGGTGAACCGCCACGGCCACCACGGGAACGTCGATGTCCTGTGTCACCAACAGGGTCGTTACCTCCAACTCCTCCGCGCGTGCTCGTTTGACCAGCGCCTCGAAACCCTCGTCCTCGACGGCCAACCCGAGCGGTTCGAACGTGGAGTACCACGCGAGCATCGTCGCATCGCGCTCGATGACTTCGTATATCCCCGACAGGAGCGCCTCTACCGTCGAATTGCCCAACCCTATCCCGGTAGTGATGGATGGCTTGAACCGCATCGACGGCGGCGGGAAGTGGACGAATTCGGCCGGGAGATGAACGAGATCTCCGGTCGTCAAATTCCGGCCCGACACCCACTCGATCTCTTCGTCGCTCGGGTCTTCCCACCCAGTCGGGCGCACGAACTCGGTGGGTGATACGGCGTTCCCGAGTTCGGACGGCCGTGCCACCGCGAACTCCTCCTCGCGGTAGATTCCTGCGCAGTAACGCTCCATCCCCTCGCCCAGCGCCTTCATCAACGCTTCGTCCCAGTCGGCCGAAACACCGGCCGATTGGGCCGCCGCGCGTGCGTCGCTGAACCCGCTCGTATCCGCGGTGGACGCCAAATAGTACGGCACGGGAAACGACGACACCTCGCCGAGCGAGCGAACGATTCCGATCCGCTCGTCCATCGCCAGTTCCGCACGGCCCACCGCATCGTCCAACGTTCGCTCCTCGTACGCGATACCGAGCGTCCTATCCCGCGATTCCCCACACGTCGGACATCCCGGAACCGGGAGCAGTCGTCGTTCGGCGTGCGGAATCTCTCGAACCCCGCCGAGGAGCGACGACTCCTCCCCGCTTGCGAGTCTCGCCGCCTCCCGTCCCGCAACCGCGCCAGCGTATCGTTCGGTGACGTCGTCGTACTCGTCGTTTTCGCCTCCCTCTTCCTCTCGGCCTCCCTCCGCCTCTCGATTCGATACCACGCGTGCGCGGAGA
>NZ_JBAWAC010000436.1:0-4593 GCF_049589095.1 Haladaptatus sp.
CGAGGGAAGTGGTTGCGCTCCGCGGAATCTGCCATACCCGGGACATAGAGTGGCATGGAACATACACCGTCGTACCGCTGTCTTTCGCAAGGGGTTACTCGCTCGTCCCGGGTGTTACCGACTCGAACGGTGGTTCTTCCCCACCCCACCGTTCCGTTGTTCTTCATAGTCATGGGGAGCGACGAAGTAAAGGGCCACTTCCGTAGTTTCCTCTGTCTGCAGATATTTATAAACACCCCCACCCCTCGATTCCGCTGAATTCCACGCCGAAGGTAGGCCGACGAAAATACGACTCCGATGATCGACGGGGAACCGAATAATATTCATCAACTATATCGTCGAAATAGTCGATTTAGTCTAGTTTGCGGATATTGTTGTGATGATATCGACTTGAATCTTCCCATTCTAGAAACCCCATCTTCCCCCACCCCACCGTTCGTTCCTCATTCAGCGGAATCGAGGGGTGGGGGTGTTATTTAAGTAACCGAGACAGAAGAAACACCGGAATCAGAGGAACGGCTGGTTTACCGTGTCATTTCCTCGACTCCGTTCCCGACGTATCACACGAGAACGGGTGGCTCGGGTAGGCTATGTCCATTTTCCACCATTCAGATGAAACTCAGGAATCAAAGGAACGGGTGGTTCGGAAGGGTTATGCCACTCCTCCGTTTGCGATGGAATAATGGGTTCATTCGAATTTGTTCGCGAACATTCTCCGTACAAAAATCGTGAAGCACTGTTGGACGATTACACGCCCGACACGCTGGTGGGACGGGATTCCGAGTTGGAAGAATATCACGGTGCGCTCCAACCCGCGATTTACGGGGAACAACCGGACAACATCTTCCTCTACGGGAAAGCCGGTGTGGGGAAAACCGCCGCAACGCGATTCTTGCTGAACAAACTGGAGAACAACGCCGACGAGTACGACGACCTCGACATCTTCACCGAACTGGTCAACTGCGACGGTCTCAACTCCAGTTATCGCGTGGCGAGCCACCTCGTGAACACCCTTCGGGACCCCGCGAACCGAATCAGCGAGACCGGCTATTCGCGCTCACAGGTGTACGAACTCATGTGGGACGAACTCGACAGCCACGGCGGTATCATCCTCCTCGTACTGGACGAAATCGACCACTTGAAGGACGACAGCATCCTCTATCAACTCTCGCGTGCACGCGAAAACGGCAACCTTACCGAAGCCCGAATCGGCCTCATCGGTATCAGCAACGACCTCACGTTCCGTGACGGACTCTCACCGAAAGTCCGTTCCTCGCTCTGTGAGCGGTCCATCTCCTTTTCGACCTACGACGCGAACGAGCTCCGCGCAGTCCTCGACCAGCGCCGGGAAGTTGCGTTCAAGGACGACGTGCTGACCGACGACGTGATCCCCCTCTGTGCGGCGTTCGGCGCACAGGAATCCGGCGACGCACGAAAGGCACTCGACTTGCTTCTGAAGGCTGGCGACCTCGCTCGTGAGGAAAACGCCGCTCGCGTGTCGGAAGAACACGTTCGACGCGGTCGCGACCTGCTCGAACGCGAACAGGTCGCTCGTGGTATCGCCGATTTGAACGATCACGAGCGACTGGTCGTCTACGCGCTCGCGACGCTCGAAGCGGAAGGCGAGACGCCCGCCCGTTCCCGGGAGATTTACTCCCGATACAAGGCACTCTCGGTGACCGCCCAGCGCGAAGCCCTGACCGCTCGCTGGCTACGCGAGCACCTGGACGACCTCGCGATGCTCGGAATCCTCTCGGTTTCGGAGATCAACGAAGGTTCCGCGGGTGGAAAGTATCGCGAATACGCGCTTCAGCAGGACCTCGCGGTCGTGCTGGACGCGCTGGAAGAAACCCTCGAAGCGATGGGAGTTCACACGAGCGTTAAGGGCTACGTATAACGGACGGCACCCGAGTCTTCACACGTACTCTTCAATTTCGGCCTCTACCGACGCAGCTTTTTCTTCTATCGATTTCCGCTCGAAGTACGCCACCTCGACGACGACGACGACGATCGTAATGATGGCGACCGTCCAGAACACCGAGTTCTCCGCCGTGTAGAGGTGCCAGACCAGCGCGACGATGGTCGCTATCGCGCCGACGGTCCCGATGGCGGGAACGATTACCGTCTTCAGGTCGTCGCTGCTCCGATTTTTCAGCGCCAGATAGCTCGCGGCCCCGAAGATGGTGATGAATGCGAGGGATGCGAACGACGAGATCCCGTTGAGGCTCCCGACGACGGTGAACGCCGCCGTCAGCGTCCCGAGAATGACCAACGCTCGAACCGGTTCGCCGCCGCCGTCGGCACCGATCTGTGCGGGAAGATAGTCCTCGGTTACCATCTCGCTGAGGAGGCGCGAGGAACTGAACAGCGTCGCGTTGATGGCGCTCCCGGTGGAGAACAGCGCGGCGATCGAGATGAGAACGAATCCGGTCTGCCCGAGAAACGGCCTCGCAGCCACCGCCAGCGCTGTTTCCGCGTTTTGCTTGATCTCCAGCGGGGAGACGAGGTTCGTCGTCACGACGGCGACGATGATGTAAATCGCCGTTACGCCGACGATGGAGATGTAGATCGCCTTCCGTATCGTCTCGGCCGGATCCTTGATGCTGTCACGGTCGAACAACAGCAGTTCCCAGCCTTCGAACGCGACGAACGAGAGCGCCGCCGCGATGACCGGACCGACGCCGAGTTTCGCGAACCCGGTGTGGAGCTTTCCGTTTTTGTATCCGTAGTAGAGACCACCGAAGCCGAACACCAGCAGTATGAGCACTTTCAACCCGACGAGCACGTCTTCCGTTCGGCCGGACGCGTGTGCGCCGAGCACGTTCAGACCGACGAACAGGACGATGACGAGTCCGGAGACGAACGGCCGTGCCGGAATACCTGCGATCCTCGTGAGGCCGACGAGTTCGGTGAAGTAGCCGCCGAACGCGTAGGAGTACATCGCCATCGTGCCGATGTAGCCGACGATAAAGGTCCATCCCGTCATCCCCGCCAGTTTCGTACTTCCGGTGAACCGCTCGATGTAGGTGAGCGGCCCACCGCCGTCCCCCGAGAGTTTGCCCAAACGAACGAACGAGTAGCCCGCGGCCATCGCGATAATCCCTGCGACGATGAACGCGAGCCACGCCAGCGTGTCCGCGGCGGCCGCTACGACGCCGAGAACGGCGAAAATACCGCCACCAACCATCCCACCCACCGCCATCGAAATCGACTCGGTCAACCCGATCTTTTCGGACGCCATATATCACCACCGGCGTTCCAGCATATCAATAGTACCGAAAACCTGTCGATTAAATCACCAGAGGGGGTGGACAAATAGTCGATGATTCCCGGTCGTCCGAACGGGGCGGATACCCACATCGACCGATTTTCGGCGGATGGGAACCGTGAGGTAATCGCTCCCTTCTCCCGTCGATATCCGGTTATCATGGTTACCGTCACGAAACGATGGTTCGTCGTTCGCGTGTAGCCGTTTCACGGTACGAACGATAGTCGTCGTTTATTGGCTCTCACCAATCGTTTGTGGGCATGTCTCGCGACAGATCGATCAGCCAGACACGACGACGATTCTTGACGATGACAGGCGGTACGCTCGTCGGTATGACGGCCGTCGGGGCCGCTCAGCAGAACGGACATCAAATGGCCGAATCGCTCCAACTGGGTGGACGCGTTCAAGGGTGGCAGGGGAGAGCCCCGAACTCCATCAAGGGGCAGAAGAACCCGACGCTGAAGCTCCAGACCGGACAGGTGTATCAGGTGACGTGGACGAACCTGGACGGCCAACCGCACGATTTCGCCCTCCAGGATTCCAACGGGAACAACCTCAAAGTCATCTATCCGGACGTACGGACGAACGAGAACGGCGGTGGGGGCGACAGTATGGGGAACGGCGGCGGAAACATGGGTGGCGGCAGCACAAAACCGCCGAAAAACGCCATCAACAAGACGAAAATTGTTCAGAAGAAGGGCGCGACGCAGACCCTCCAGTTCGTCGCCACGAGCGAGATCGAGAAGTACTACTGCACCGTCCACCCGACGACGATGGTCGGGAAGGTACAAACGAGCGGCAAGGGTGGTTCGGGTGGGAGCGGCGACCATAGCGGACAAAACGGGGATCACATGGGTGGAAACGGTCACGATGGCGACCACAGTGGCGGAAACGGTCACAACGGAGACCACATGGGTGGAAACGGTGACCATAGCGGGAACGATGGAGGTCACATGGGAGACGGTCACAACGGCGGGAGCAACACCGACCATGACGGCAGCGGGAACTAACGACGTCCCTCTATTTTTTCGACTCGTCGTACTGGCAACCAGAACTATCGGACATCCCCTCGAACGATGTGCATGAACGCACAAGTCGAGTACGTCACCCAAACCGGCATGGAGTACGAGGAGGCGTTCGACGTCGCAAGTGACCTCAATTTCGACTACGTGTAGTTAATGATGGACGGCACGTTCTCGGTCGAAGTGTTCACCCTCGACTACGGCTACCTGGGGACGAACAAGACGTATCTGGACGAACTGCTGTAGGCGCTGTGTCGCACCGAACAGTTGCTTCCCGCTCTCCATCGGAAGGACCGAATTCGT